>JASHSZ010000635.1 GCA_030040815.1 Streptosporangiaceae bacterium | reverse complement strand
CAACACCGATCTCGAGCACTACTGGCGCAAGAGGATGAGCCGTGTGTACGTTCGCCGGGTCCTGCAGGAGTTGGCTGGTTCCGGATCGAACCTCTCCTGAGCAAGGCAGTGAACCTGGCCGTTCTCTCGTGATCAAGGTTCGGAAAATACCTCTTCTAACTGCGCCCCCAGCAGGATTCGAACCTGCGCACACGGCTCCGGAGGCCGTTGCTCTATCCCCTGAGCTATGGGGGCTGGCGCTGATCTGCCCCGGCACAGCACGGCAGCCGCAGTGAGCCAGGGCGGCACACAGCGTATCAGGAGGTCGGCAGCTGGGAGGCGAGCCCGATCTGCCGACATGCGCCGTCACTGCCAGGTCGCACCCGGTAGCCTCACGCCGTGACCCAGCCTCTCGGACGCGTGCTAGTTGTCGACGACGACGAGGTCATCAGGCAACTTATCGAGGTCAACCTCACGCTCGAGGGATTTGAGGTGGTAACGGCCGTCGACGGGCAGGACTGCCTGGAAAAGGCCGTCAAGGTCAAGCCTGACGTCATCACGCTGGACGTCATGATGCCCCGCCTAGACGGCTGGGTGACCGCCATCCAGCTGCGCACCAACCCCGAGACCGCCGGAATCAGGGTGGTCCTGATAACTGCACGGGCCCAGGAGGATGACCGGGAGCGCGGCGAGCAGATCGGCGTGGATGCTTACCTCACCAAGCCATTTGATCCCGCGGAAATGATCAGAGTCGTCCGGGCCCTGGCCGGAGCTCCGGGCAGCGCCCACGGATGACCGGCCGCCCGTAGCCTGGGCTGGTGATCCTCGCCGATCTCGACCGGGAACTGGCCGTCGGCGTCGCCGCCCTGGTCGCTGACGGCACGCTCCCGTCGGCCGCCACGCGCATCGTGCCTGGCCGCACGTGGCGTCCGCAGCCCGACGGTGACCCGGCGAGCTTCGCGACCTCGCTCGCCTTCGAGCTGGCTGTCCTCGCCGACCGCGAGCCAGCCGAAATCGCCGCGCGGCTGGCGGCGCCCGTCGCTGCCCTGCCATGGGTCGCGGCCGCCGAGGTCACTGGCCGCGGCTACCTGACCATCACGGTGACGGCGCGCGCGCTCGGCGCGGCAGCCGGCCGGCTGGCTGCCGCCGGACCAGCCGCCGCCCGGAGCACGATCCTCGCGGGCACGACTGCCTCGGTCCCGCCCTGGCCAGACCTCGCGGCTGCGCCCACCTGGCGGCGGGCCTGGCAGGACCAGGCCGCCGCCGTGACCGGTCGGCTTGCGGTGGCCGCGGGCGCGTCAGTCACAGTCGTCATGAGCGGGGAACGCGGTTTGTCCAGGGCTGGTGCCGCTGGCCCCCGGCAGCCGACAGTGGCGGCGGCAGTGGCCTGGTATGGCGTGTACCCGGTCCGCTACGGCCTGGCGCGTACCACCCCAGGCCGAGTGGACCAGCTCGGGCGGCTGCTGGCGCCTGGTGCCGTCGGTGCCGATCCCCTTTACCCCGTGCAGCACGCCCACACGAGCGGCGCCGCCACGCTTCGCTGGGCGGCCGAGCTCGGCATCCCGACGGCTGATCCGGGGGCGAGGGCCGGCGATCTGCTCTCCGAACCCTGTGAGCGAGCGCTGCTCGGCCTGTTGCCGTGGCTGCCGGTCCGGGTCGCCTCGGCAGCCCGCCGGAACCGGCCGGACGAGATTCCCAGCTACCTCGAATCCGTGAGCGCCGCCTGGCTCGCGGTCCGGCAACGGGCCCCCACGCTGCCGTTCGGCGGTCGCGCCGCTCCGGCCGACGCCGTAACGGCCGGAGCCCGGCTGATGCTGGCCGACGCCGTCCGGGCCGTGGTCGGCGCGGGTCTCGCGCTCATCGGCGCGCCAGTCTGCGGCGCGGACGATTGAAGCCTCGCCGAAGCGGGTAGGTCATGATCAGTTAGCCCCCTGGACGTACTCAGTTCTCGCTCGCCCCAGGCATCCCGATGTGCCCGCTCCCGGTGCGAGCGTACCTATGTGCGCGACTGCGTCTCAGCTGTGCAGTTCAGGCAGGTCGCAAGCGTGCAGGGAAGTACGGCCATAGCCGAAGGAATGCCGTGGGTCGCGTTGGTGTTAAGCTGGTTGCTGCACCAGATGCCCCGCCTCAGGGACAGGTGCCTGTTCGTGCTCCTTCCGATCGTCACTCCAGCGCTCGGTGGCGCGCGATCCCGACATTCATCTGCCCATCGCGGGAGTTCCTGGTCTGCCCGGCCCTCGCCAAGGACCTGGTCAGAGTCGACCCTTGCGGCACAGTGCCGCGGCCAGGAAGGCCAGTAAGCCCTGGCGCCAGCGGGCGGCGATGGCAGATATCAACACGACAGCGGGCTGTCGGCTGCAGCTAAGGCCGTGACTCGCACCCTGGGAAGGACCCCTTGTGAGCGACACCCTGGACCTGTTCTCGGTGGAGGACGGGGATTCCGTCGGCCTATCTAGGTCGGCTGGTCAGCCTGACAGCGCGGCGCCAAGCGTGGGGCTTTCTTCCCCTAGCCAGCCCGCGGCGCTGACGGGGACTTCCCACACGTCGACCGGCGCGGTACGCTCCTCGCCGGATGCCGTTGACATCGCCGCGGGCAGCGGTGCTGTTAGCACCGATCTGCCGCGTGGGGCAGGGGCCCGAGCCGGGGGACTGTCAGCGATGCTGCTGCCGGATCTTCAGCGGGTTGCCCAGTCGCTCGGCATCACCGGCATCGCGAGGATGCGCAAGGGACAGCTCATCGCGGCCATCGAGGAGAGACAGCAGGGCGGGCCACTGGTCGCTAGCACCCTCGGCGGGAGCGGCGACGACGTGCGCGCATCAGCTGCGGGCCAGGGAACCCGCGAACAAGAGCCAGTACCCCACGAGATTGAGACCTCTCACAACCAAGTCCAGCGGGAAGCGCCTGCGGGAGCCGGCGCTGACCGCACCTTTGAGCAGGACGCCATGGAACCACAGACATCGATACAGCCAGGGCTCAGCGCAACCAGCGCTACCGGAATCGGCGAGGCAACGCGCTCGGTCGACACCGGGATCGGCAGTGAACCAGCGGGTGGTCCCGTTGGCCGCTCGACCGTCATGGACGGCACCAGCACCGTGAACGGGACCGTACGCGAGGAAGCCCAGCAGGCTGGCGATGGCCAGCGACCCGACCGGCGACGCCGGCCGAACCCACGCCAGGGCGACGGCGAGCAGCCGCGCGCGGCTGGCGATGGCCAGGACCGCGAGTCCGGCGGAGGTCGCGAGCAGCAAGGCGGTCGCGACCAGAACGGCCGCGATCAGGGCGGTCGCGATGACGACCGGGATGGCGGCGGCAGCAGTAGCCGGCGCAGCCGCGACCGGTACCGCAACCGCAGTAGTGGCAGCCGACGCCGCGAGCGCGGTAGCGGCGGCTCCGACGCCGAGCCGGTGATCAGCGAGGACGACGTGCTGATCCCGATCGCTGGCATTCTGGACGTGCTGGACAATTACGGCTTCGTCCGGACGACCGGCTATCTGCCGGGCCCGAACGACGTCTACGTGTCGCTGTCGCAGGTGCGCAGGTACGGGCTGCGCAAGGGCGACGTCATCGAGGGCGCCATTCGGCAGCCGCGCGAGGGGGAGCGGCGGGAGAAGTTCAACGCACTGGTCCGCCTCGACAAGATCAACGGGCTGGACCCCGAGCAGGCGAAGACTAGGCCGGAGTTCTCCAAGCTCGTGCCTCTCTACCCGCAGGACCGGCTCCGGCTCGAGTCCGACCCGGCCAACATGACCACCCGGATCATCGACCTAATGTGCCCCATCGGCAAGGGTCAGCGAGGGCTGATCGTGTCGCCGCCGAAGGCGGGCAAGACGATGATCCTGCAGGCGATCGCCAACGCCATCACCAAGAACAACCCCGAGTGCCACCTCATGGTCGTCCTCGTCGACGAGCGGCCCGAGGAAGTCACCGACATGCAGCGGACCGTGAAGGGCGAGGTCATCCACTCGACCTTCGACCGTCCGGCCGAGGACCACACAACCGTCGCCGAGCTCGCGATCGAGCGGGCCAAGCGGCTGGTGGAGATGGGCCACGACGTCGTCGTGCTGCTGGACTCAATCACGCGGCTCGGCCGTGCGTACAACCTGGCCGCGCCGGCCAGCGGCCGGATCATGTCCGGCGGCGTCGACTCGACCGCGCTGTACCCGCCGAAGCGGTTCTTCGGCGCGGCCCGCAATATCGAGCACGGCGGCTCGCTGACGATCCTGGCCACTGCGCTGATCGAGACCGGCTCGCGGGCCGACGAGGTGATCTTCGAGGAGTTCAAGGGCACCGGCAACATGGAGCTGCGGCTGCGCCGCGAGCTGTCCGACAAGCGGATCTTCCCGGCTGTGGACGTGGACGCGTCCAGCACCAGGAAGGAAGAGCTGCTCATGCCGCCCGAGGAACTGAAGATCGTCTGGCAGCTCCGACGGGTGCTCGCCGTGCTCGAGCCACAGCAGGCCCTTGAGCTGCTCATGGACCGGATGAAGGGGACTAAGAGCAACGCGGAGTTCCTGCTGATGGTCCAGAAGAGCTCGCCGTCGGCCTAGGAGGGCCAGGGCGCAGCA
>JASHSZ010000634.1 GCA_030040815.1 Streptosporangiaceae bacterium | reverse complement strand
TCGGCCGGGCTGCCGGTGGACCGGTCGTATTCCACCCACGCGGAGGTGTCGGCCAGGATCACGCCGCATCCAGCGGTCCGGTGTCGGCCGGGGCCTCGGAGATGGCGTGCGCGCCGCGCATGGCCAGGGCTTCCTCACGAGTCATGGGCTGGCCGGCCAGGTAACGCAGCGCCAGGTCGACGGCCTGGGTTTTGGTCCGGACGCCGTAGCGGTCCATGATCGCCTCGACGTAGCTGTCTTCGATCTCGATGTTCGTGCGCACCTTGCTCATACACCTACTATACACCTGACGTGTATAGGACGTGTACTCCATCCTCCGGTTGCCGAACGAGCGAGCAGATGCGCTCTCGCCCGGTCGGCCGGCGCTTCCGCTCACGTTGTGGCCGTATTGAAGCAGTGAGGCGATGCGAAGTTATATAGGACGCGCCCCGTCAGCCTCGCCGCGGCGGCGCTTGTCAGCGTTCACCCACTTGCCCAGGGTGGGCGTTGATGCCCAGGTCCTGGGGCCGCCTGCGCGATCGGCTCGCCGGTCTCCCGGACCAGCCGGACCGCGCGCCCACCCAGAAATCCTGATCGAACTTCTTGGGTTTCTGATCTCCCTACAGTCAAAACGCGACGAGAACTGGACTGCCCCGCGAGCTCACGCGCGCGGTCGCATGGCATGTCGACGACCGGGTCATCGTCCATCAGAACAAGACGATCGTCTTCGCCTGATCGCCGCGGCGGCCTGGCCGCGCGGCGGCTTGGCGAGCCATAAATGTAGTGGACTTCCCCGATAGAAACGCACGCCTCGAGCGCGCATAATGCGGCGTGGGCGAAGAGTGCAGGCCATTGTTTGGTGCCGCGTGGATTCGCCTCGGAGGGGTGGGTCGCCATGTCAAGGCAGCGGCGTCATTTGCAGGTTTCGGTACTCAGCCGCCTGCGGGGCGCGGTCTTAGTCGCTGCGTTGTCGTTGCCGGTCGCGGTGCTGGCGGCAGTGGCTGTCCCGGCGTCGTCGCTGGCGCAGGTCGTGGGCACGCCTATCCCGGTCGGCCTGGTGGCAGAGGGAGTGGGTCAGCCGGTGGCGGTCGACTCGGTCACGGGGGTCGTGTTCGTGGCCAATGTGCAGAACGGCACGGTCGAGGCGGTCAGCGAGGCGAGCCAGTCGGTCGTCGCCGATATCAACGTGGGCGGCGCGGGCTATGGCCCTGTGGCGGTGGCGGTGGACCCGGTCTCGGGCACCGTGTACGTGACCGAGATCGGGCCGCCGGCCCGGGTGCTGGTCATCACCGAGGATCCTGGCGACCCGGCCGGCGACCAGGTGACCGCGACGGTGACCGTGCCGCAGGGCACCGAGGGGTTCGACGGGCCCGAGGGGATCGCGGTCCTGCCCGGCAGTGCGCCCGGCACCGGCACGGTGTATGTCACTAACGGGGCCGGCGACTTCGTCTCGGTGATCAGCGAGGCCACCAACACCGTCACCAGCCTCATCCCGATCCCGGCCGAGAACGGCAGCGACGACTCCTACCCGATGGGAATCACCGCCGACCCGGCGGACGGCCTGGTCTACGTCGCCGACCAGAACGACGGGGACATCTCGGTGATCAGCGGGACGAGCCTGGCCGGGTCGTTCCCGCTGCCGCTGGCGGGCGGCGCGACCGTGGTCGACCCGACCGCGATCGCCGCTGACCCGGTCACCGGCACCGTGTACGTGACCGTGCCGGCCCCGCTGCCGGCCGGCACCGTGTCGCCTACGGTGGACGTGATCCAGGAGGATCCGGCCAGCCCCGCGGACGCGTCCGTGGTCGCGGCGATCCCGGTGCCGGCGTTCGGCGACTCCGGCGCGCCCTACGGGGTGCCGGAGGGGATCGCGGTCAACCCCGCCGCCGCCAGCGTCTACGTGTCCAACTACGAAGGCGCGCTTGATGTCATCAACGAGGACACCGCCGACCCCGCCGCCGACGCCTTCAACCCCCAGGCCATCGCCCTGGACCCCAGCTACAGCGACTTCGACGAGGTGTACCCGCTGGCCGTGGACACCTCCACCGGCAACCCCTGGTCCGGCATCGCCTACGTCGTGTCCGACCAGACCCAGGACATGTACCCCGTGTCATTCCCGCCGCCGCTGCAGTCCCAGTCGATCAGCTTCACCGCGCCCGCCACCGGCACCGTCGGCGGGTCGGCGACGCTTACCGCGACCGGCGGCGGGTCCGGCAACCCCGTCGTCTTCACCGTCGACTCCACCTCCGGCAATGGGGTCTGCAGCGTGTCCGGCACCAACGGCAGCACCGTCAGCTACCTGGCCGCCGGCGCCTGCGTGATCGATGCCAACCAGGCCGGCAACGCCGGCTACTCGGCCGCGCCCCAGGTCCAGCAAACCATCACTGTCAGTCCGGCCTCCCAGTCGATCAGCTTCACCGCCCCCGCCAACGGAACCATCAGCGGGTCGGCGACGCTGACCGCAACCGGCGGCGGGTCCGGCAACCCCGTCGTCTTCTCGGTCGACTCCTCCTCCGGCAACGGTGTCTGCAACGTGTCCGGCACCAACGGGACAACGGTGAACTACACGGCCGCGGGCAGCTGCGTGATCGACGCCAACCAGGCCGGCAACGCCGACTACACAGCCGCGCCGCAAGTGCAGCAGTCCATCATGGTCGAGCCGGGCCTGTCGGTGTCGGGCAGCCCGCCCGGCGGCCTGGTCGGCTCTGCCTACAGTTACCCGCTGACCGCCTCGGGCGGCGTGGGCCCGTACACGTTCTCCGCCCCGGCCAGCGACCTGCCGGCCGGGCTGAGCCTGTCCGCCGCCGGCATGCTGGAGGGCACCCCGACCGCCGCGGGATTGTTCACCGTGCCGGTCACCGTCACCGACTCCGAGAGCCCGCCGTACTCCCTGACCCAGTCATTCACCATCACGGTCGCGCTGGAGACCGGGCCGGCCAGCCTGCCCGACGGCTACACCGGGGAGACCTACGACCAGCAGCTCACCGCCACCGGCGACGGCAACCTGCTGGACTGGCAGGACCTAGGCAACCTGGGCCTGCCGCCCGGCCTGGAGCTCACCGAGAGCGGCCTGATCGCCGGCACGCCCAACACCACCGGCACCTTCTCCTTCACCGCGACCGTCTACGGTCCCGGCGGCGCCTCCGGCGTCTACAACGGAACCATCACCATCCAGCCGGGCCCGCAGTCGATCATCGTCACCGCCCCGGCCACCGGCACTGTCGGCCAGTCGGCGACCCTAACCCCGACCGGCGGCGAGTCCGGCAACCCGGTCGTGTTGACGGTGGACTCGTCCTCCGGCTCCGGCGTGTGCTCGCTGTCCGGCGACGTGGTCAGCTACACCGCTGCCGGCAGCTGCGTCATCGACGCCAACCAGGCCGGCAATGCCAACTACCTGCCTGCCCCGCAGGTCCAGCAGGCTATCACGGTCTACCAGGCGACGGTGATCACTAGCGCGGCTGCCGCGACCTTCACCGGCGGCACCTCCGGGCTGTTCACCGTCACCGCGACCGGCTCCCCGACGCCGGCCATCAGCGAGGCCGGCCCGCTGCCGGCCGGGGTGACTTTCACCAGCAACGGGAACGGCACAGCCACCCTCTCTGGAACCCCGGCCGCGAGCGCGGGCGGCACTTACATGGTCACGCTGACCGCCTCCAACGGACTCGCCGCGGCTGTCACCCAGTCCTTCGTCCTGACCGTCACCCAGGCTCCGGCGATTACCAGCGCGAGCACCGCCAGTGTCAGCAGTGGCGCAGTGTTCAGCTTCACTGTCAGCGCGACCGGAACGCCGACGCCAACGCTGACGCACACCGGCGCGCTGCCGCCCGGCATTACCTTCACTGCCGGCGCCAGCGGCACGGCCACACTGGCGGGCGTCGCGACTTCGGCCGCGCACGGCGCTTACCCGATCACCTTCACGGCGAAGAACGCGGCCGGAACGGCCAGCCAGGGCTTCACCCTCACCGTGACCGCGGCCCCGGCGATCAGCAGCGCCGCAACCGTCACCGAGACCGCGGGCACGGCGTTCAGCTACCTGGTCACAACCACCGGCTATCCCACGCCGGCGCTGAGCACTGGCACGCTGCCCAGCGGGCTGACCTTCGCCGACAACAAGAACGGGACGGGCACGCTATCGGGAACGGCCGCGCCGGGGACCTACACGATCGCGCTGACCGCAGCGAGTTCTGCTGGCACCACGAGCCAGACGATCACGCTCACCGTCAAGGCAGCCGCAGGCACGGAGTCGGTGCCGGCCTTCACCAGCGCCGCCACGGCCAACGCGACCGTGGGCACGGCGACAAGCCTTACGGTCACCACCACCGGCAGCCCGACCACCTACACCACGAACGTGACGCACACCGGGACCCTGCCGGCCGGCATCACCTTCACCAACAACGGGAACGGCACCGCTACCCTGTCCGGCACCCCGACCGCGGCAGGCGGGGGCAGCTACCCGATCACGCTCACCGCGAAGAACACCGCGGGCACCGTCACCCAAGCCTTCGTGCTGACGGTCGACGCGACGCCGGCGATCACGACCGGCACCAGCGCCACGGCGACGGCCGGGGCCGGCTTCAGCTTCACGGTCAGCGCCACCGGGACGCCGGCGCCAGCGATGACCGAGGCCGGCACGCTGCCGCAGGGGCTGACCTGGACCGACAACGGCAACGGGACGGCGACGCTGGCCGGCACCCCGGCGGCCGGCCAGGGCGCCGTTTACACCCTGACCCTGGCCGCGACCAACTCGCTGGGATCCGGCACCCAGACGTTCACCCTCACGGTCGACCAGGTACCGACGATCACCAGCGCCACCACAGCGTCAGCCCCGCCGGGGCAGGCATTCACCTTCACCTTCACCGCGACCGGCTACCCGCTGCCCGCCATCACCCATACCGGCAGCGTGCCTGGCCTGACCTTCGCCGGCGGAACCGGCACGGCCACCCTGTCCGGGACCCCGACCAAGGCCGGCACCTACACGCTGGTCATCACCGCCAAGAACGCCGTCGGCACCGCCACCGAGGCGTTCACCCTGACCGTCACCTAGCAGGGTGTCTCAGCAGGCGCGCCGGTGCACGACGAGCAGCAGCGCCTACGGATCGGCGTCGGCCGCGGGCTCCTCGGCGAGGTACTCGTCGATGGTCAGCAGCGCGCCAGTCAGCGCGCGGACCCTGGTCATGAGTTCGGCAAGCTCGTCGGGCTGTAGCCACAAAGCCATCCGCGTGCCCTCCAGAACCGAGTCGGGCCCGGCCTCGTCGACCTCGTGCGCGACCGCCTCGAAGAGAGGCCCGCAGCAGCGAGTTGCCCTCGCCGGTTATCGCGTGGTCGAGCCGGGCCGACTTGCCGGTCGCCCGGTACGGCTTCTCGACCGTGCCGCGCAGGCCCGGCCGGGACGGCTCCTCGGCCAGGAAACCGGTCCGCAGCAGCGTCCGGACGTGATACAGCATGGTGCCCGGCCGCTGGCCGAGCGCCGCCGCCAGCTCGGAGTTGGTCCTGGCCTGATCCAGGCACATCCGCAGGGCCCGGACCCGGATCGGGTGCGCGAGCGCCCGCGCCTCCTGCAGCGTCGGCGACCGGTGAACGTGGTCGGGCGGCTCGTTGCTGCCGGCCCGGCGCTGGCTGAGCCCGCATAACGCTCCGCCGCCCACGGCGGCGTCATGCGCGACGGGAACGCCATGCCCGAAGCGGACGACCTCGACCTGTCCGCACCTGCCGCGGCGGGCCGGGGCTGGCGGTAACGTCGCGTCGTGACCCCGTCCCGGTTCGTGGTGCAACTGCACGACGCTACCCGGCTGCACTACGACCTGCGGATCCTTGCGGGCGGCGTGCTTCGGTCATGGGCGGTCCCGAAGGGCCCGTCGATGGACTCGGCGATCCGCCGGCTGGCCGTGCCGGTTGAGGATCATGAGCTGTCGGCTGGCGACTTTGAGGGCGTGCACGAAGGCTCGCGGCGCGGCACCGGCGTGGTGATCATATGGGACGAGGGCCGGGCAGATATCGGTCGTGATGATCCCGGCCACATGTCCGTTGTCCTGCACGGGCGGAAGCTGTGCGGCGGTTTTGGCCTGACCCGCACCGGCGAGCAGCGGTGGGTGCTGGTCAAGGTAAAAGACGAGTTCGCGCTGCCTGGGTCGGACATCACGGCCGACCGGCCGGAGAGCGTGCGGACCGGCCGCAGGTGGCAGGACCTAGTGCGCCGATAGTGCCGGCGGGACGCAATGGCAACCGGCGATGCGCGCCCGCTACGAGATCCACCCACCTACGCGCCGCCGAGCAGGGCGGAACCAACGGACTGATGCCGCACACTCGCTACGTACGTGACGTACACTAGGGACATGAGTGAGAACGCCGTGCCGCTGCCGTACGAGGTCCAGGAAATGACCACGACCGAAGCCCGCAAGCACCTCCCGGAGCTGGTCAACATGGCTGCCTACGGTCATGTCACCACCGTGCTCGTGCGTGATGGCCGTCGGCTTGCCCGCATCGTGCCAGAGGAAGACGCCTGGGTCTACAGCCCCGCCTGGCAGGACAAGCTCCGGCAGGCCGAAGCCGACCTTGCCGAAGGCCGCGCCCGGACGTTTGCCGACGAGAAGGAGTTCCTCCGGCACATCGAGGCCATCCATGACGAGTCCGGAGGGTGAGGTACCGAACCACCGCCGGGTTTGATTCGGCGCTGGCCAAGCTGCCCCGAGAACATCGCAAGCTGTTCACTGATGCTGTCCGCGGTCATCTGATTCCCGCGCTCGCGGCCGGCGCGCACCGCGGCACGGCTGCCTGGCCGACTCGGCTGCGCATCCACAAGATCGGGGAGGTCTACTCGCTGACGTGGAGTTTCTCCGCCCCCGACGGCCGGGCGCTGTTCATGATTGGCCCGGACAGCGACGGCGTGCCGGTGCTGACCTGGCTTGCCATCGGGTACCACGACATCTATCAATAGCTGCGAGCTGCAGCTCGCCTTGCCTCGCGGCGAGCGCGCCAAACTTGGTGCCAGCCAACTCCGCTTGGCCGTTGACGAGACAGGGCCGGAGTAGTCGTCTCGATGGCGCCGGCGCGACTCGAATCTGGTGCGGACTTCGTCGTGCGCAACCAGCGACCAGACTCTCGCGGGGTCGCGTGACAAGATCAAAAGAGCGCTCTTTGGGGAGCCAACGGGGAGCCAAACGTTACAGGGGGATTCGGCAATGGCGGGCTACATTGAACTACCAGACAGGTGTAAAAGCCCAGGTCAGGCCACGTCAGGGCGCTTTTCAGCAACTATTCAGGGCTCGTTCGCATCGAGGGGGTCAGGGGTTCAAATCCCCCAGCTCCACCAGAAGAGCCCGGGCATCAAAGGCCTGGCAGGCCTTCTTTCCGCAGCGGGCGGTTGGCTCGGGACTGCGGCTCACCGTCGATGGGTGAGCGCTCGATGCGGGCATGGCGACGACTCGGTCTAGTTCGACGAGGCTAGGCAGCGTTGCGGACAATCCGCTACGCCGAGGCTGGCGACCTCGTCGGCCGGAGCGTCGCCGCGCTGATCCGGCCGCCGAAGGGCCAGGAGGGCCGACTGTCGGGCCGATAACAGCCGGTCCGCAAACCCGGAGGGTCTCGCGTGCCTTGCGGCCAGCACGGTCGCATCGGGAGTTGGTGCTCTGGTCAGTCCCAGTTGGCTTGCGCGGTCTGGATCGACTGCAGCCATGCCTCGTCGACTGCGACCACAGGAATGACCCGGGTCTCGTCGAAGAACGGTGCATAGGTGTAGGACGCCACTATGTCAGGAGTGTCGCTCTCGAGGACGTTAATGAACGTCTTACCGTCAGAGGCGGCGTAGATCGCCTCCGTCCCCTGCGGCAGGCCTGCCCTCAGATACACCTCGAGCGCCTTACGAGAGTTCTCCACCCCTGGGGCCAGCCGACTGATGACTACAAATTTCATGACTCTCCCCTAACCGTTCTGCGTGCCAACAATCATCCTGTTGTCGCGACGGAGAAACCGCATCGCCAATAGTCTTATCCCACCCACCCCAATGGACTGTCAAGAGAGAACGTCCGCCCCCGGATCAGGCAGACCGGGCGGCGCGTTCGGCGGCGCCAAGATTCAGTACCTGAAGGCCTCTGAGCTGGGCCGGGGGACCGGTGTTGGCCGTCCTCGCCGCCGTTGCCTGACCTGCACCAGACGTCTAAGCAAGCGCTCTTGCCGCACTCCTGGCTCAGTCAACTTGAGGCCTGAAGATCGTCGATGATCCAGCGGAGAGCAGGCACAGCGTTTGGGTACCGATGAGCGAGGATTCTGATTGTTCTTAGGCTCGCAGCCGCTCCGTAGGCGTCGAAGCTCATCGATCATGGTCTGCAGTTGCTCGCCTTCGGTCAATGGTCATCCCTCCCAGCCACATCGCTCGGCAGCATTGCCACGCGCTCGCCCCAATATTCCTGCTGACAGGGCAGACCTGTCAGCCTTGTCCGGTCACCGTTGCGGGACAGGGACAATGCATGTGTCGCGAGCTCGAGCCTGAGGGGTACTTCTTGAGTCGACAGTCGGCACCGCCAGGGGCACGTTGATTTCGAATTCCAGTCCAGGGATGAACTGGCCGACAGGAACGATCACGTCTGGGTCATCGCTGCCCAGCGCAGCCGCGCTCTTCGCCAAAGATACAACTCTCATTCCAGCTTCTACCATTACGCCCAAGCCGGGCGTTATCGCATGTGCCGCGAGGACCGCGCCCTTCTCACGAAACCACTCTCCGAAAGCCCTAGCGGTCTGGTCAACAAATCCCTCTGCTGTATGCGGAATGTCATGGTCAATGTTATCTGCAAGGTCCCTCTGGACTTCCGGCACATGCCCGCGACGTACATCAGGCACGAGGGCGTGCTCAGGTACTGCGATTTCGCCCGGACCAGGGACGTAACCCCGCGCGGGAGGTTGCTACAGAGTTCGATCGGGCACAATAACGCTACCGATACGTTGCCTGATGTAAATCGC
>JASHSZ010000633.1 GCA_030040815.1 Streptosporangiaceae bacterium | reverse complement strand
TGGCGGAAGCGGGGCACGGCGAGCACCGCAATGCCGAGGGCAGCGGCGACGTAGAGGGCATCACCGGGACGGACAAGCGCCGCGACGGCCAGACAGGCCGCAAGCCCAGCCAGCAAGCCCTGGCGGCCCCGGAGGAAGCCCGGGATCTGCGCGCTGTGCGGCGTAGCCGGGCCGGAATCGGATGGGGCGGGAACGGCGGGCACCACCCGGCCCGCGGCGGAGGCCCGCAGAAACAGTCCAACGGCGCCAAACACGCTGAA
This sequence comes from Streptosporangiaceae bacterium, assembly GCA_030040815.1. Next base: position 2,820 of record JASHSZ010000633.1, on the reverse strand, counting down.
GGCGACCCACTCGTCGGGCATAGCCTGCGGCCCGTAGTACTGGGCCGTCCACAGGCTGGCATAGCAGACTCCCGCGAGCGCCAGCAGCCAGGCGGGCCGCAGTCGGCGCCAGGCCAGCAGCGCCAGCAGGAGGCCGACCCCGGACAGCAGCGACAGGTAGATCCGCAGGGCCAGGATTGAGGAGGTCAGCATCGTGACAGGCGCGGCCAGCAGGGAGACGCCTCTAGCCCTGGCCGGGTCCAGGGTCGCCGCCGGCGCATGGATGCTGAGCTGGCTGACATAGACGACTTCGTCCCAGCTGAGCCCGAGATGTGGCGCGACAAACGCCAGTTGCGCGACGCTGAAAGCGGCTGCCACGCCGACGAGCCACCACACGCTGTCAGCTGCGGGCGAGACCGTCCAGCGGGTGCGAGCCTGGCCTCCTGACGTCGGTGGCCGGGCGGCCCCGGTCCGGGCGGGTGAGATCACCCCGTGAACCTGCCCGCACCGCCGCCGCTCGCCGGTGGCCGGGCGCAGAGTTGGCTCGGCCGGGACCAGAAGATTGCCTTGGCTTGATCAAGCGCGGGTTATCGCTTCGGCCAGTGCCAGGCCGGCTGGTCGAGGGGTCCACGCCCCGCGACAGCGGTCTGGCCGAATTCCTTGACCAGTTCGAATGCGGTGAGCTCGGGTTCCCGTCGCCTGAGCGGCTCGGGCGACGGGCCGTAGCAGCGGCCCGGTCCAGACGCTCTCCCGCTTGATCACCGGATCGCGGCCGAAGGCCGTCTTGGCGGGGAGCGGCAGCCCGAGATCGATAGCGTAGCTGATGTCCTCCGCCCCGAATCTGAGCCGCAGCGCCACCGATTCGCTGCGCACCGTCCCCTGCACGGGGTGGCGACCCTCGCGCACGGCGCGGCCGGTGTGCTCAGGCCCGGCCCACAGCACCGACGCGAGGCCGCCCTCGCGGGCCAGCGCAGCCACCATCCCGTTGTGTGCGCCGTCGGCTAGTAGCCGCAGCGCTCGGTAGAGGCTCGACTTGCCGGTGCCGTTCCCGCCGGTCACGACCGTCAGGCTGGTGAGCGGCAGCACCACACTCCGCAGTGACCGGTAGTTCTGGATCGCGAGGGTCTGCAGCACGCTTCGACCTTACTGAGCGCTGGCCCTCCGGCCAGGCCGACCGGGATATCGATACCGGCGGGGCGGGTCGACACCGCGGTCGAGCAGATTGCCGCCGATATCGCCCGGCTAGGCGCTGACTAACGTATAAGGAACGTCGTGGCGAACTGTGGCTAAATCCTTTTAAAAATAGGGCGAGAATCTATCCTCACCCCTCCGGCCTCGTGGTTAATAACATTTTCACGTCTCCCACTGCACACCTCTGGGACAGCCCGGCGATAGCTGATATTGTCGGGCAGTCGAGAGTTCAAAATGGACTAGAAATACGCACCGGAGCCGGTATCGCTAATTCTGACGCCATTAGCTAATGACAAGAGTGGCGACTTCGGGCACGGCGCCCGCGTGTGACGAGAAGGGTCAGGCGCGGAGATATTAGGACGCCAGGAACGGGGTGACGCGAGTGCCTGCGCATGCGGGGCGACTCCGACCGCTGGAACGCTGCGTGTTCACGCTGGTATTCGCGGTCATGGGCGGGTTTGTGGTGGCCATGGCGTTCATGGCGACCACGTCGCAAGGACACCTACTGCTGGCCGGACCGTCGGTGACCCCGCGCACTGTTGCCGCCGGGGTCAATCGCGAGCAGGCGGCTCAGGCGACCGTCGGCCGCTCGGCCGCCAGGCATATAACGCAGTCAGGCCACGCGACGAGCGGTGGCGGCCGGGCGGTGTCCGCGCTGGCCGCGAGGGGCGCGAGCGCGCAGCAACTCGACGCACGACTTGCGGCTGCCCTGCGGCCGGTGCTCGGCGGCCATCCCGGCAGGCTGGCGGTCGGTGTCGTCGATCTGAAGACCGGCGCAACCGTGAGCTACGACGCCGACCTGCCAATCCGCGGCGGTGACGTCGTCACGACCGACATCCTGGCGGCCATGCTGCTCGAACATCAGCAGGCAGGCACGCCGATCAGCGGTCGGGAGGCACAGCTGGCCGCTGACATGATCGAGAACGGCAGTGTCCCGGCAGCCACGCAGCTATGGAACCTGGTCGGCGGGGCTCCCGGCGTGGCGGCGGCCAACGCGACGCTTAAGCTGCGCGGCACAATTCCCGCGCCGGACGACTGGACCTGGACCTCAACCACGGTCGCCGACCAGCTGCAGCTGCTCGCGGATCTGGTGGACCCGGGCTCACCGCTGCGGCCGGCGGCCCGCGATTACGCGCTCGGCCTCATGACGGACGTCGCGGCTGGGCAGCGCTGGGGCGTGCTGGCCGCGGCGAGCGCGCATACGGCGGCCGCCGTCAATGACGGCAGCCTGGTGGGCCCGGCGTGGGTCGTCGGGAGCATCGGCGTCATCCGGCACAACGGGAACGAGCTGCTGGTCGCCGTGCTGTCGGACCGCAACCCGGCCGAAGTTCCGGCCCTGGCGGCAGTGCGGGCCGCGGTGCTGAAGGCCGTGGGCATCGTCGGCTAGCCCGCTATCGCGGCACGGGTCAGCCGCCAAGCGCGTGCGCGGCCGTGTTGACCGCGTCCACCAGGCTGTCGGTGGCAGGGAGCAGGCCCGCGCCCTCATCGGCTGGGGTGCCTTCTGAGCCGCCAGGCGCAGCCAGACCGCGCGCTGCAGGGCGCGCAGCTGCGGCAGGCTGTCAGGCGGCCGGGGGGCCTTCCGGCCCGCCGCGCGGAGGTCCCGGCCGACGTGCCCTCCCAGGTCGGCCCAGCGCGACCGGCCATTGCAGC
>JASHSZ010000632.1 GCA_030040815.1 Streptosporangiaceae bacterium | reverse complement strand
AAGAACAGCCCCATGCCGACGGCGAACAGGAAAATAAGCAATGCGAAATACCCGTAGCTGAAGTCGATCGGCAGCAGCTCGAGCAGCAGGAACGCGGCGCACGACACGATCAGGCCGGTCGTGGCGAACAGCCGGGAACCGTGCCGGTCGGACAGCATGCCGGCCAGCGGGGCCACGAGGAGGAAGCCAACGGACAGCGGCAGCATCGAGATGCCCGCCCAGAGCGGAGTCTGGCTGAAGCTGTAACCGTGCTGCGGCAGCCAGATGCCCTGCAGCCAGATGATCAGCATGAACTGGATGCCGCCACGACCCGCCGCACCGAGCAGCGCGGCAATGTTGCCGAAGGTGAAGGCCCGGACCTTGAACAGGCCAAGCCGGAACATCGGCGCCGGTACCTTGGTCTCCACCCAGGCGAACAGCACGAGCAGCGCGATGCCGCCGAAGACGCCAGCCAGCACCCACGGGTTGGTCCAGCCGGTCGGATGCCCGCCATAGGGCAGCAGCGAATACACGATTCCGGTCAGCAGCGCGACCAGGCCCGCCGCGAACAGCGTGTTGCCTATCCAGTCGATCTTGGCCGGGATACGGACGCCGTTGTCCTTGAGCATGAGGTAGGCCCACACGGTTCCGAACAGGCCGAACGGCACCGAGACCAGGAACACCAGCCGCCACTCGATCGGCGCGAGCACGCCACCCAGCAGCAGTCCGAGGAAGGAGCCGCTGACGCCTGCGATGCCGTTGATACCGAGGGCCTTGCCGCGCTCCTCGACCGGGAACGCGTCCGTAATGATCGCGGTGGAGTTCGCGAACAGGAAGGCGCCGCCGACGCCCTGGAACACGCGCATGATGATGATCCACAGCGCGCCGGCTGGCCCGGTGAGAAACGTCACCGACAGCAGGATCGAGAACAGCGTGAACACCGCGAAGCCGAGGTTGTACATCTTGACTCGGCCGTAGATGTCGCCGACCCGGCCCAGGCTCACCACCAGACACGCGGTCACGAGCATGAAGCCCATGAACACCCAGAGGAAGTAGGAGGTGTTCGACGGCACCAGCGGGTTGAGGCTGATGCCGCGGAACAGGTCAGGCAGCGAGATCAGCAGGATGGACTGATTGATCGTCACCATCAGGATGCCGAGCGTGGTGTTCGAGAGCGCTATCCACTTGTAGTTCTTCCCGCGGCCAAGCCGGGCCCAGGCTGATTCGAGGCTCTGCTCGTCGACCGCCATGCGGGCTCCTCACCACTGTCAGTGCTACACGTCAACGCCAACTCTAACCTTGACGTTAGCGTCAGAATTCGGTGATCGTGGCTCGGAGCCTGGAATTTGCCTGACCGCTAGCAAATTGTCACCGCGAGGCCGAGCGTCATCCTGGCGGCACCGTCATCGGGGTACTCACCGACGCGTCGTGCAGTCCCGTCGCCAGCAGGACTGCGCGGACCTCATCACTGCCCAGCCGCGTTGCGCTCAGCGGGAACGACGCCCTGTGCAGCACGGTGAGGGTGCCCTGCCGGAGGTAGGTCCACGCCCCGCCGTCGGCCGACACTTGCAGGACGACCACGTCGCCGCTCTGCGCGTACGGCGCGCTGACCGTGAGCACGTCGGTCTTCCGGCTACCAGCCTGCAGCGCAAGCGACACAGCGGGAACTACGGTCACCCGCACTGGTGGGCTGACAGCGACGCCCGACACCACTACCTGGAAGACCGCATCCGTGCCGACCACGGGGACTGCGACGGCTCCGTTCCCCGCTGCGCTAGCCGTCGCTGACCCCACCGCATGCCACGCCGTCGTGAACGACTGCCGCTCTAGCACGGTCATGGTGAGGCCAGCGACCGCGTGGCCGTTCCAGCTGAGCTGCGCGGTGATCAGCACGCCGGTGCCGGCGGTGACTTGGGTGGCGTCTGCAGTGGCCGACAGCACGGCCGCGCCGGTCCCGGCAGACGGGCCCGCCGCGCCGGCGCTCGGTGCGGCGGCGGACGGCGCCGGGCTACCAGGATTGGCGGGCGCACCGGGCCGGTGGCTAGCAGGCAAGCCGTGACCGGATCCGGCCTGACCCGATCCTGCCTGGCTGCCCGGCACACCGGCGAACTGGAACACCTCATGAGCCAGGCGCTGGACAGGCGCGGGTAGGGCGGCGGCGTACGCCGTGGCGGCCAGGCCGCCGCAGAGCACGACGGCAGTAGCCGCAACCAGCCGCAGGTTCCACCGGGTCGGCCTGCGGATCGGGCGAGTCGCGAATCGGCGGGCCCCGGCGGTCCGGCCAGCGACGCGGCTGCGACCGTGCTGGCCGCCTGCCGACGAGGTGACGCTGCTCCGGAACATGGCGAGCGCTCGCTGCTCGCCCGCCAGCTCGGTGGGCTCGGCCGGGCCGGTCACGGCCCGGAGCAGCTCATCGAGGCCAGCTTCGTGGATGCCGAATTCATCGGTCAGGTCTGCGGCCATCGGTCCACCTCCTTCGTCGGCCAGAAGCCCCGGTCAGATCCACGCCGGGTGGCTGGCGGGAAGAACGGGCCTGGCTGCGTGATCGCTCCCGGGCCCGCGCCGGCGGCGACCGCCGCGTCCACCGTGGCTGCGGGAACGGCCACCGCCGGGTTGCCACCGACAGTCCAGCTATCGCGCAGGGCGAGCTCCCGCACCACCGGATCGTCGGCCAAGGTCCGCAGCCCGCGGTGCAGCGCAACGCGGACCGCGCCCGGCGACTTGCCGAGTATCCTCGCGACGTCCGGCGTGTCCAGCCCGGCCAGTACGCGCAACGCCACCGCCTCGGCCTGATCGCGCGACAGCCTGCGCAGCAGCATCAC
>JASHSZ010000631.1 GCA_030040815.1 Streptosporangiaceae bacterium | reverse complement strand
GCGAGCGCGAACGGGCCGAAGTACAGCGCGGTGATCGGGAAGACGAAGTTCATCACGCCCATCGGCTGACGCCGGTGATTGCCGAGGACGTCGTAGGCGATGATGCCCGCGCAGCAGAAGCAGACCGCCAGATAGAACCACGCGACTGCCGTCAGCCAGTCTGGCGCCACGACCTGGCCGCCTTCCCTAAAGGCGCTCTCCGTGCTGCGGACCAGCGCTGAGTGTAACCCGGCCTCTTGACCGGCCACGATGTTGGCCAGCCGGCCGACCGCGCAGCGTCCGGGTCAAACCGGCGCTCGCCGCTCAGCGGGCAGCGCCTGCCGCGAGCAGCCCCTAACCCACCGAGAAGACGTTGACGTTGACCGGCGCGTTCGCCGTCCACGCCTGTCGGCGGGCGGAGTCCCGCCAGCCGCCGCACACGTTCACGACGACGCGGCCGCGCACGGACGCGCATACCGCGCCGCCGAGTTCACCTCGTTCCCGGAAATTGGTGGTGAACTCGCTGCGCACCGCGGCAAAGCCCGGATCGCACCAGCCGGAGCCCGCCGGGTCCGTCGTCATGCCGCAGACCTGCCTTCCGGCGCCGCCAACCGCTGGCAGCGCGTGCGTGGCCTCGCGGTAGTCTGCCCGGTGATGACCGGTGTGCGCGACGTGGCGATCGTCGGCGCCGGCCTGCTCGGGCTCGCCGCTGCGCGCGTCCTGTTCGGGCGCGGGCGCGACGTCGTCGTGCTGGAGCAGGCGGAGGTCGGTCACGCCAATGCCGGCTCCAAGGGCAGCTGCCGGATCTTCCGGCTGGGCTACCCTGATCCGGGCTACGTGGCTGCGGCGCGGCGGGCCGGCGAGCTGTGGCGCGACCTGGAGGCCGAATCCGGGCGGCGGATTATCTGGCCGGTGCCGCACGTGACGTTCGGATCCGCGCTGGCCGACGTGCAGCGCGCCCTCCAGGCGGCCGGCGCGCCAGCCGAGCTGCTGCCCGCGCCCGCGGTGGCCGAGCGGTTCCCGGGCGTCCGGGTGAACGGACCCGCCTTGCTGGAGTCCGAGTCCGCGGTCCTCGCGGCGGACCAGGCGCTCGACGCGCTCGCGGCCCGAGCCGGTGAAGTCGCGACCGGCGTGCGGGTGTTCAGAATCGTCGACGATGGCAGCCAGGTGGTGCTGCACACCAGCGCCGGACCGGTCACGGCTGGCACCGCGATCGTGACCGCCGGCCCGTGGTCGCGGGGCCTGCTCGCGTCGCTGGGTGTCGCCGTGCCGACCACCCCGACGCTGGAACAGGTCGCCTATCTCAGCCCGGCCGCGACGCCGCCGGGCTCCGGCGCCGGCGACACGCCGATCTTCATCTGCCATGACGACCCGGCGCCGTACGGGCTGCCGGTTCCCGGCTCGCCGCTCTACAAGATCGGGCTACACCACAGCGGTCCGGTCGCCGACCCGGACGCCCATAACCAGTCGCCGGACCGGGCGCTGACCGACCGGTTGTCGCTCCTCGCGGCGCGCCTGCTGCCGGGCTACGACCCGGAGCCGAACGCCACCGAGCGCTGCCTCTACGACAACGCGCCGGACGAGGACTTCATCGTCGACCGGATCGGGAATGTGGTGATCGGCTGCGGTACCTCGGGCCACGGCTTCAAGTTCGGGCCGCTGCTCGGCGAGTGGCTCGCCGACCTGGCGACCGGCGCGACGGATGTGCCTGATCCGGTGCTGCGCGCGCGGTTCGCAGCCGGCCGGTTTGCCTCGCCCGGCGGGGGTGTCTCGTAGCTCTCGGTGGATGCGGGCGGTGATCCAGGCGGGGTCCGACAAGGCGGAGGAGGAGTCAATAGCGGCGCTATTGGCGACGACGACAACGCGGCCGGGCGTCGGCTGGGCGTCGATCCGCGCCGTCAGAGGATCTGCGAGTCGCCCCTCAGCGCGCGCGACTCCGGCGTGCCGCCAGGCGGGCGTACTGGCCCAGCGTCGCCGCGAGCGCGTCCGCTGCAGTGGGGAACGAGGTGGCCTGGGCGCTGGCCGCCCGGCCGAGCCGCGCCGCCAGCGCGGGCTGATCGAGCACGGTCATAACGGCGGCAGCCAGGGCGGCCGGGTCGCCGGGCGGCACCAGCAGCGCACCCGCCCCGGTAAGGTCGGGGATCCCGCCGACGCGAGTGGCGACGACGGGCCGACCCGCTCGCATCGCCTCTTGCACGATCAGCGCTCGGGCCTCCCACCTGCTCGGTACCACGACCACGTCCGCCGCGCCCAGCAGCGCCGGCACGTCGGACCTTGGCCCGAGCAGCCGCACGTCCCCGTCTGGGAGCCCGGCGGCCTGGGCGCGCAGGGCCGCGGCCAGCGGCCCGTCACCAGCGATGACCGTGACCGGCCGCGGATCCCGGTCCCGCCAGCGCGCGGCCGCGTCGATGAGCACGTCCAGGCCCTTCTGCGGAGCCAGTCTTCCCGCTGCGAGCACGATCGGGCGGCCGTCCGCGCTGAGCTCGCGTCGCGCGGACGCTACCTCGGCGGCCGTCGGGGGCGCACCCTCCGCGGCCGGGACGTCGAACTGCTCGGCGTCAGCCGCGCCGCGTGCCTGCAGCCGGGCCAGCAGGTCAGCCGAGGCGCACAGCACCAGGTCCGCCCGCCGCGCGCAGACGCGCTCGAGCTGGGCGTGCACCGCCGCCGCTGCGTGGCCCTCCGGCGGCGCGTTATGCACGGTGACCACGAGGCGAGGCCGGGCCGTGCGCCGCAGCAGTGCGATCGCAACTGCGGACAGCGCACCCGCTCGCACGCCGTGCGCGTGCACGATCTCCGGCCGCCAGCTTGCGAACCAGCGGCGCAGCCGCGCCACAGTGGCGCCATCCCGATCGGGCCGCGGCCCGGCGCCCAGCCGGAGCGCCACTACCGGGCCGGGCGCCGTCGACCCGGACGGGAGCAGGCGCAGCGTGGCCGGCGGGGCGAGCACGCTCACCGTCAGGCCCGCCTCCTGGCAGCCACGGGCGAGCGCGGCGACATGGGCGGCCGTGCCGCCGGCCGCGACGCCGACGACGAACGCTACCCGCAGCGCCACGCCAGACCTCCCGGCACCGCCTGCCTTCGCAGCACCGCCAGCCGTTCCCGCAACTCCGTCCGTCATCGAAGCGCCGCCCGCCATCGAACCGCCGCCCGGCGCGCGCGCAACAGCACGACGCGCAGCTCACTGTCGGCTGGCAGGTACGCCACCACGGCGAACGCCAGCGCCGCGCAGCTGACGGCGAGCACCGCGATCAGGGCAGCACCGACCGGTCCGGCCGACGGCAGGGCAGCGATCAGCGTCGCGCCCGTAACGCCTCCGGCCGCGCCGCCGACGACGGCGGCGCACAAACCAGAGAGCGCAACGCGGCCGACGCCGGCGAGCGCGACCCGGCCGGGCGCCCGCCGCACGGCGACAACGAGCGCGAGCCCGGCTACGGTCAGGCCGACAGTGTTTCCCAGCGCGAGCATCGCTACCACCAGCCGGCCCGGCACCACGCTGACCAGGACCACGTCAGCGACGATCACGATCAGCCAGCCCGCCGCCACGGCCATCGCGGCCGTGCGGGTTCGCCCGACCACGAGCAGCACCCGGGACAGGCTGGCCACCAGTCCGTAGCCGGCCAATCCCGGTGCGAACAGCGCCAGGCCGATCGCGAGCTGCGACACCTGTCCGGGACGAGCGGCCAGGAAATGGGCGGCCGGAATGGCGACCGCCAGCACCAGCGCGGTGCCCAGCAAGGACATCAGCAGCACGGCGCGGACCGAGGCGGCCGCGGTCTGGTCAAAATCGTCGCCCTGGCGAACCGACAGCGCCGGGAAGGCGCTCACCGCGATCGACACGGCGAGCACCGCGTAGACCGCCTCGAACACCTGCCAGCCGTACTGGTAGAGCACGATCGCCGCGCTGGTCCCGTGGCCATTGGCCAGCACGATAACCACGAGCTGGGACACGTCCTCTGCCAGCAGCGCGACGATTCCGAAGACGGCCAGACCGCTGGCCCGGCGGGCGATGCCGGGCGGGAACCGGAGCGTCGGCCGCAGCCGGATCCGCAGCCGCCAGGCCGGCCAGGCGGCCGTCACGACCAGCGCTGCCACGCCGGCGGTGGTGCCCACCGACAGCAGCAGCTTGGCGCCGAGCGGCAACGCTGCGAGGTTTCCGGTGTCCCGGCCGCCGAGCGGCACGAACGCGAGATAGGCGGCGATGACCACCAGGCTGGAGATGAGCGGCGCCACCGCGGGGGCCGCAAACCGGCGGTGCGCCTGCAAGATGCCGTAGAGCACGACAGCGAGTCCGTACAGCACGATCTGCGGTGCGAACACCGCGACCATGTGCCCGGTCACGGCCACGAGCGGTCCCTG
>JASHSZ010000630.1 GCA_030040815.1 Streptosporangiaceae bacterium | reverse complement strand
AGCCTGCCGTGATTATCGCCGCCGTCTGCGCGACCATGCTCACGATGCGGAAGATGCGATCTCGGAGAACGGCCCGCGGCAAGCGCCGCGGCCTGCGGCGGGCTCGCTAGCTCGGCGTTAGCTGACTCGCGCCGCGAGTCACGGGACGGCGGTCGCCAGGGCGGCCGCCGTCTCAGCGTCTGGGCGATGGGGCCCAGGTGAAGCCGAGCTGGTCTGCGACAAAGCGCATCGTGAGGTCGAAGGCGCGGGCGCCGTCGATGACGGGGTCGTCCAGGGCGATCTGGATGGTCAGCCCGTCTAGCAGCGCGGACAGGTAAATGGCGAAGCCGTCCGCGTCGATCTCCCGGAACTCGCCGGCCTCCTGCCCCTCGCGAACCAACTCGGCGATGACCCCGCGCCAGCGCTCGTCGGACTTCCGTCGAACGCCGGCGACCGCGTCGTTCCTGGCCGCTTGGGCCCAGACGTCCAGCCACAGCTGCCATGAGCTGCCGGGCAGCGGATCGGCCTCGGCGAGGCAGGCCATAGCGATGAATTCCTGCAGCCGCGCCGCCGCCGTCGGCAAGCTCGCGATGCGGGATTGGCCGACCGCGTACCAGTGGTCGTCGGAGTAGCGGATCGCGTCGGTCAGTAGCTGGTCCTTGGTCTTGAAGTAGTAGATGACCAGCGCCGGGCTGACCCCGGCTCGCTCGGCCACGTCGGCGATCCGGGTCTCGGCGTAGCCGCGCTCCGAGATGACCTCGAGGGCTGCTTGCAGCATCTGCGCCCGTCGCTGATCCGCGGTGCCCAGGGCCTCGCGCCCCGGTTCTCGGACTGTCATCGCGGTCGTTCCTCTCGCTGGCCTCCAGGCTACCACCCTAGACTGAACATTCAGTCAGAGTTCCATGGTCACAGTCGAGCGCCGAACGCACCGGGCGGCCGACGCAAGGAGTGACCGCAACTTTACGGAAGGTCTGACTGGCGGCGTTGACATATGACGCCATTGTTATCGCTGCCGGGCACAACGGACCGGCCGCAGCCGCCTACCCAGCTTCTGGGTAACGCCTAGGAGATGCTGCGGTTACTCGCCCTGGTCGGCGCGCAGCTCGGTGGTGTTGGGGATCGCGGTCAGTTCGGGGGTGACGTGCCGGACCGGGACCGGGAGCGGCAGACTACGGCCACGGCTCTGCATCGACATGGCACTCGAATGGTATGCCTCGAGTTCGGCGACGAAGTCGGGCTGCCCGTAGGGACGGCCGTCCACTACCGGGCCCTGTTCCCGCTTCATGATGGCGACGATGTCCTGGCCGCTGATCGTGCGGTGCGTTTCCAGCGCGTGCCCGACAGCCAGCACGCTGGTCCGGTTCTCGGTCAGCAGCGCGCGGGTGCGCTCGGCTAGCGTCTCCAGCCGTGCTTCGGCCCGCTTGCCGAGCGCGGTCTCCAGAACATTCCGGTCGGTGCCATCGAGGACCGGGTTCGCGCCCTGCTGGGCCAGCGTGGCGGCGTAGGACCCGACCTGACCGCCCATGCCCCACAGGCCCTCCATGTACAGCGAGACCATCGTTGCCTTCTGCAGGTCGCTGCCGACGCCGGAGCTTGAGTCACCGTCGAAGAACATCTTCTCGCCCACGAGCGAGGCGACGGACACCATGATGTCGCCCTCGTACTCGCTGCGCCAGTTCGTGAACTGCTCCTCGACGGGGATCGGCTTGACGAAGCCGAGCGTCTCGCCGCCTTTCTGGATGGTGGCGGTCTCGATTTGCTTGCGCTTTTGCACCACGTAGCTCGTGACCGCATGGCAGGCCTCGTGCAGCGCAACCGCGTGCCGCTCCCGGTCCACGTAGTCCACGCCCTCGGTGGGGCCCACGCTCTTCGCCAGATTGGCGCGGAGCACGTCAGCCCAGGTGATGGTCGTCCGGCCGTCACGCAGCGCGACGATCAGTGACTCGTTCACGAGGTCCTTCATGGTCGCGCCGGTGGCGTACGGGGTCATGTTCGCGAGCTGGTCCATCTGGTCGTCGGTGATCTGGTGACTCACCTTGGCGAAGTAGCCCTCGTAGGTACGCTTCCTGCCGTCCTTGGACGGGTAGCCGACGTGGTAAATGCGGTCGATCCGGCCGGGGCGGAGCAGTGCCTGGTCGAGCGCGCTCGGCAAGTTGGTCGCCATGATGATGAGCATGCGGTACTTGGGCGGTGGCTTGGGCCGCATGCCGAGCGTGCGCCGGACCACCCGGTTGACGAACCCGCGCGGCTTCTTCAGCCCAGACATCTCGGTCAGCAGCGCTTGCAGCGTGCCCATGCCGCCGCCGCCCATCATCCCCGCGCCCATCATCTGACGGAAGATGCCCGGTCGGCCGGGCGCCGGGTCGGCCGCGGCCGGATCGCCGCCGAGCAGCAGCGACTGGGTATTCGCGGACAGGTAGCTGAAGCCGTGGCAGTCCGCCGCCGGGGTGGCTGGGCCGTGGCCCTGGACGCCGGGCTGGCCGCCGACGTTACCACCGCGGCTGCCGAGCGAGTCTGCCTCGTCGAAGAAGACGATCACGCCGCCGTACCGCACCGAGAGCTTGCGGAGCTTGCGGAACAGCCCCTTCACCTTGAGGATGCCGACGCCGAAGAACATGTTGATGAAGGCGCCAGGGTCGACGAATACGTACGGCTTGCCGGTCTCGCCGGCGATCGCCTCGGCCATCAGCGTCTTGCCGGTACCGGGCGGTCCCCACAGCAGGATGCCGCCGGGCACGTACCCGCCGTGATCCTCGATCGACTCGGGGTCGTCGAGGAACAGCATGTTCTCCCTGACCCGCTCCACCACGTGGTCCTGGCCCCAGACGTCACTGAACCGGGTGGTGATGTCGCCGGGGTTGTAGGTGTCGACGCCGCCCCTGGACAGGAACCAGAACAGCATCCCGAACTGGGCCACGACCAGCAGCATGTAGAAGACGAAGATCAGGATGTCGGGCAGCAGGTGGTAGATCGTCGCCGGC
>JASHSZ010000629.1 GCA_030040815.1 Streptosporangiaceae bacterium | reverse complement strand
ACTGGTCGGCGATCCAGCTCCCGTGGAACCCGAGCGGGATTCTGGCGGGCAGGTGCACGCGCGCGACCGGCTCGGCGGTGAAGTCCTGCGCCGCCAGGATAACCAGGTCGGACGCACCGCGGTCCGGGTTGTGGACGTAGGCCAGGACGTACCCGTCGTCTTCGTCGGCGCCGGCTGCCGCTGGCACGAAGACCGCCTCTCCGGCGGTTGCGTTGCGGCCGAAGTCGTGCGCCTCCGCCGTGCCGCGGGCCAGGTCGTGCTTGAGCAGGGCATTAGCGAGTGCCTCGTCGGCGAAGTCCCCGGTCAGCGGGGTGATGGCCTGGCCGACCTCACCGATCACCGCGCTGTAGCCGTACCGGTGCGGCCGGGAGACAACCCGGTCAGCCACGCGGGGGAACTCCTGCGCGCGATCGTTGAGGGTCTGCTGCTGCACGGTTCCGGCAGCCGGGTCGATGGTCCAGCGATCCAAGGTCGCGGGCCCATGCCCGTCCCACAGCGTGGCCACGTCGAACGGCTGCGGATACTGGCACAGGTCAACCACCACCCGGCCCTCATCGTCGTCGTAGGCGTTGAGTGTGTGGAACACCCAGCACGGGCTGATCTCCAGCCAGCGCACGTCCGCGGTGCTGCCGTCCCGTGGCAGCAGGCCGACCCGGGCCTGATGCGCAGGATCCCAGGTGTAGGGGAGCTCCCGGCCGGCCTTCACAGCATCCAGGCTGAAGGTAACAGGCAGATCGAAGAACACCACATAGCCGCCGGTGAGGGCGAAGTCATGCATCATCGGGCCACCGTCCACCTGGATGTCGGTGATGCGGCTCACCTTGCCCGCCGGGTCGACGACCACGTGCTGGACGTGATCGCAGGCCCAGAAGTAAGCGATAGCGTGCAGCTCGCCAGTTCCCGGGTCGGCCTTGGTGTGCGCGGCGAAGCCGCCGGGCAGCGTCCCGCCGAAGTCACACGGTCCCAAGGTCTCAAGTTCCGCCGACAACTCATACGGCAGCGGGCCGGCCTCCACGGTGGCCAAGGTACGCCCGGCGTGCGAGATGATATGCGTGTTCGCAGCGAAATCCATTCCCGCGTGCACGGGCCCGCTGGCCCATGTCTCGCCCAGCGCCCGCGCAACCGCCTGTGACCGGACCCAGCGGTTCCGGTACCACTCGGCATTGCCGTCACGCAGCCGCACGCCGTGCACCATGCCGGCACCGAGGAACCAGTGATAATTCGGATCGTCCAGGCCGAGCGGGTTAGGCCCGTTACGCAGGTAACGTCCATTCAGTTCGGCGGGCACCGCGCCGGTCACTGGCAAGTTGAACGCAGTGACCTCCCTGCTGACCGGCGCAAACGAGCCTTCCAGGAAACGACTACGGGCGGCCATCGAACTCTGCTTCAGAGCGTGCCGATTGGCGGCCGCCGGACCGGGCGCGGCTGCCGCGGTCACCTGGGCTCACCGTCGTGCCTGAGAATCTGCCGGTCGCCCGCCAGGGTCATCGCGATGACGCCGATCACGAGCATCCACAGGCTGCCCGGATAGCTGGCGAGGCGCTCAGCGCCCCCGACGCCCAGGCCGAGGTATAGGGACGACCCGGCGTACTGGCCGACCGTAGAGAGCAAGCTTCCCGCCAGGCCCACCACGGCCACTGCTACGCCGATGGTGCTCGTTGCCGTGTGTGTTCTGCGGAGCGCCAGGCTGAGCAGCAAGATCGCGACGCTGCCCAGGGGCACGTTCAGGGCGCCGAGGAGGTGGAGGTTGATATTCGTGTTCTCCGGGATAAGCCCCACGATGACCTTTCCAAGTCCGGAAAAGATCCATAGCGCCAGGGCCCAGCGGGCGAGCCTGCCCACAGGCCACCACCGGTGCAGGAGTAGCGCGCCCAGTATCGTGAGGACACCGAATGCCACGAACGACGCATTCATCACGTTGTGCGAGGGCGAGCACACGTAGTACGGCGTCCCGTGCGGCACGTGAAACATGCCGCATGCAGTGTTCCCTAGGTCGCTGATGTAGTTGTCCTTCAGGCTGTACGGCCTTGTCCACGCAGCGGCCGTGACAATCTGCGCCACTGCGTATTGGACAACGCCTGCAGCCCAGCATGCACCGCCCGCCAGTATCCTGATCCGGCCGGGATAGCGGATAGCTTCCGCCCCCGAGACCGGCCTCTCAATTGCGACCATGTCGTCTCTCCTGTCTCTGAGCCCACGTCGCGGGCATCTCTCGCCGTGGCCGGTCGCGCGGACACCGATCGCGCCCCCGGACCTGCACTATGGCGATCGTGGCCAGCCGCGAGCGGCAGAGAATCTGTCAAATGACTCGCTCTTACAACTCCCTGGGCTGGGAATACGGCCCCGCTGAATGCCACGGCCGATCTAGGCCTCAGGGAGGGTCGGGCCCGCCTGGATCTCGGCCTGTCTGGCACACCGGGCCGCCGAATCGGGTGCCGCCCACGCCGAGGTCGTCGTGACTACCGCACGCTTGCGGCGCTGGGAAGTTATCGCTCAGAGCTTCGGGAACGAGGCTCACGTCAGTCAGATGGCA
>JASHSZ010000628.1 GCA_030040815.1 Streptosporangiaceae bacterium | reverse complement strand
GGCGTTCTGGACTACCCGCAGGGCGATCTTGTCGCGCATCTTGACGGGCGTGAAGCCGGGCGTGCCCGCTTCCACGACGAACCCCTTGACCTGGTTGTCGGCGACATCGCGGGCCCAGACCACGACAAGGTCGGCGAAGGTGGCGTTGCCGATCCACTTCTTCTGGCCGTTCAGCACCCAGACGTCACCGTCTCGCTGTGCCGTTGTCGTCAGCCCGCCGGCCGCGCCGGAGCCGACGTCTGGCTCGGTGAGCGCGAACGCGCCGATCTTTTCCATCCGGGCCATGGCCGGCAGCCAGCGGTCTTTCTGCTCCTCTGAGCCGCACAGATAGATGGAACCCATGGCAAGCCCGCCGTGCACGCCCATGAACGTGGCGATGGAACAGTCCGTGCGCGCCAGCTCCATGGCGATCATGCCGTCGAGCAGCGCGTCGCCGCCGGGGCAGCCGTGGCCCTCACAGGCCAGACCGGCGATGCCCAATGCCGCGAGGCCAGGGATCAGCTGGCGTGGGAACTCCTCCCTGGTCCAGTAGTGGTTGATGATGGGGGCAACTTCTTTCTCCATGAACTCGCGGACGGCCAGTAGTTGCTGTCGGCCTGCGGGGCTGAGCAGCTGCTCGAGCGCGTAGAAGTCCGGGTCGACGGCCGGGTCCATGTCAGGCGGTCCTTTCCTGCGTGGGCCGTCCAGAGGTCGGCCGCTCTGCGGTGAGGAACTCGCTCACCACCGGAGCGAGCTGGCTGGCCTCGGTGACCAGGCCGAGGTGCCCGCCCTTGAAGACGTGCAGCTGCGAATCGGGGATCAGCCGGTGCATCAGGCGCGCGTTCGCAAGCGGGATGATCGGGTCGTCGTCGCCCGCGACGATCAGCGTCGGCTGCCGGATCAGCGGCAGATAGCGCACGCTGGTCCAGCCGGCGCCTGCAGCGAGCTGATAGAGATAGCCGGTCCTGGACCCGACTCGGTTGTCGGCGTGCATCGCCGCGGTCACCCGGCGAGGATCGGTGCGGGCGCTCCCGCCGTACAGGTCGCCCGCAACGCCGGCCAGGTAGTCGCGGTCGGTGTACCGGCGCGGCGTCGCCATCCGTACCAGCACCGAGGGGCGGGCTGGAACCATGATCATGCCGGTGGCGGTACTGACCAGGACGAGCTTGCGGCAGCGCGGCCACTGGGTGTAGCCGAAGTGCTGGGCGACCGCACCGCCCCAGGAGATGCCGAGCACATCGGCGCGGTCGTGCCCGAGCTCGGTCAGCAGCTCGGCGATGAGCCGGCACAAGCCGGTGAACCGGTACGGCGCGGCCGGCAGCGGTGATCCGCCCACCCCGGGCACGTCGAAGCGGATGATCTCGAGCGCGGGGTCGAGCGCGTCGACGAACGGCTGCAGCAGCTCGAGGCTCGCACCGATGCCGTTGATCAGCAGCAGTGGCGTGCTGGCGGGCCTGGCTCGCCAACCGCGGCGGGCAGGCCGTACCGCGATGCGTACCAGCTGATTGCCGATTGCGACGGTGCGCACGCTCATGGTCGGATGCGCGTCAGCGGTCGTGGACATAAGACCCAGGGGCCGGGCAGAGCACTTCGAACTCCTTGCTGCCGGCCTTCGCCCGGCTTTTCTTCGTGCCGCCGCTGCGCGCCGCGAGCCACGACGAGTAGTGCGGCCACCAGCTGCCGGCGACCGACGTGGCGCCCGCCAGCCACTCCGCCGGGTCAGCCGGATTATCGGCGGCAACCCGGAACGTTGCCTTCGGATTATCGGGCGGGTTGACCATCGACGCAATGTGCCCGCTGGTGGACAGCACGAACGTCACCGGCCCGCCCAGCAGCTGGGTGGTGCGATAGCACGACTGCCACGGACAGAGGTGATCCGCGACGCCGGCGACCACGTAGGCATCCGAATCCACCTTGGACAGGTCCACCGGCGACCCGAGCATCGTCGCCGCATCGGGCCTGACCAGCGCGTTGTCCAGCGCCAGCCGGATGAAGTCGTGATGCAGCGCGGCCGGCAGCCGGGTCGTGTCGGCGTTCCAGTACAGAATGTCGAACGGCGGCGGCGGGCGGCCCTGCAGATAGTTGTTGACCCAGTAATTCCAGATCAGGTCGTCGGGCCGGAGCCAGGCGAACACCTCGGCCAGCGTCCTGCCGTCGAGGTAGCCGCGCCCGGCCGACGCCGCCATCGCGGCTGCCGCGGTGCCCTCGTCGATCATCGCCCCGGCGGTGCCGGCCCGCGCCTGGTCCAGCACCGTCACCCCCAGGCAGAGGCTGGCCACGGTGTCGAGCTGGGCGAACGAGCTCAGGTGGGCTGCCACCATGGATGACACAATGCCGCCGGAGCACAGCGCGCAGATGCTGGCCTTGGCCGCGCGGGTGATCGCCCGGACGGCGTCCAGCGCCTCCACCACGGCCAGGCCGTAGCTGTCCAGATTCCAGTCCTTGTGCCGACGGTCCGGATTGCGCCAGCTGATCGCGAACACCTGGTGGCCCTGACCGACGAGGAACTCCGCCATGCTCCGGCCCGGCGCCAGGTCGATGATGTAGAACTTGTTGATCATCGGTGGCACGACGAGCAGCGGGTACCTGTTGACCTGCTCGGTCGTCGGCGCGTACTGGATCAGCTCGAACATCTCGGTGCGGTGGACGACCGAGCCCGGGGTTACGGCGAGGTCCTTGCCCACCTCGAACGCGCCGGGCTCGACCATGGCGGGTACCCGCGGCGCCCTGGCCAGGTCGCTGGCCAGCGCGCGCAGGCCGCGCGCCGCAGACAGGCCGCCGGTGTCCACCAGCGCCTTGAGCCACGCCGGGCTCAGCAGCGGGTTGTTGCTGGGGGACGCGGCCGCGATGAGGTTCATCAAGACGAACCGCAGCCGTTCGGCGTCGCGCCAGTCGAGGTCGGTACCGGCCAGCACGCGCTCGGCGGACTGGCCGCTGGCCAGGTATGCCTGCATTGCCCGTCGCAGCAGCGGATTCTGGCTCCACGCAGGATCGGCGAAGCGCCGGTCGCGGCGGTCCGGAGCCACCTGCGACCGGCCGCCCGCGATCTTAGCCAGCTCGGCGCCAAGAGCCGCGGCCTCGCCCGCTATCCGCTGCGGCCGCCTGGCCAAGCCGACAGCCACCCGCAGGGCTGCGCCGTCCGGGCGGAACCTGCGCAGCACCCCGAGCGCGCCGTCGGCCAGCAGCAGGTCCAAGGCGCCTGCGATGTCACCCGCCGCGTCGGGCAGCACCGGGCCGGCGGCTGCAGCAGCTGCCGACGCGCGTCCCCGCCCGGCTGTACCGCGGGCCTGCTGGCCCCGATCGGCGCTCACGCCGAGTCCTCCGGTGGCTGGACCTCCCGGCGAAGGATCTTGCCCGTCGGGCCCTTGGGCAGGCTAGCCACCAGCCAGACCCGCCGCGGGTACTTGTAGGCCGCGACCCTTTCCTTGACGAACTGCTGCAGCTCAGCCGGAGTGGCATCGGCGCCTGGCTTGAGCGCCACCGCCGCGCCGACCTCCTCGCCCAGTTCGGCGTGCGGCATCCCGATCACCGCGACCTCGGCGACGGCGGGATGCTCGTGCAGCGCCTCCTCGATTTCGCGCGGGTACACGTTGTAGCCGCCGCGAATGATCATTTCCTTCTTGCGGTCGACGATGTAGTAGTACCCGTCCTCGTCAACGCGCGCGAGGTCGCCGGTCCGGAACCAGCCGTCAGGGATGGCCTCTGCGGTCGCCTCCGGCTTTCCCCAATACCCCTTCATGACGTTGTGGCCACGGATGGCGATCTCGCCGACCTCACCCGCCGGGACTGGACCGCCCGCGTCGGAGACCAGGCGCATCTCCACGCCCTCGACCGGGGTGCCGATCGAGCCGGCCTTACGCGGCCGGTGCGGGTGATTGAACGACGCCACCGGCGAGGTCTCCGAGAGCCCGTAGCCCTCCAGGATCATGCAGCCGAACTTCTGCTCGAAGCCGCGCAGGATCTCGACGGGCATGGCCGCGCCGCCGGAGACGCACAACCGCAGCGACGTCGTGTCGGCGGAATCGGCGGCGGGGTGATGGAGCATGCCCGCGTACATCGTCGGCACGCCCTCGAAGATCGTGACGCGATCCCGCGCGATGATCTCGAGTGCCTTGCCGGCGTCGAACCGCGGCAGCAAGGTGAGGGTACCGCCCGCCAGCACGGTCGCGTTCAGGCCGCAGGTCAGGCCGAACACATGGAACAGCGGCAGGCAGCCCATCATCACGTCGTCCGGGCGGTTCTGCAGCAGCGTCTCCGCGGTCAGCCGGGCGTTCCTGGTCAGTCCGCTGTGTGTGAGCTGGGCTCCTTTGGGCTGGCCGGTGGTCCCGGAGGTATACAGGATGACGGCGTCGTCGGTGTCATCGGCGTCTGCTGACGTAGCGGCCGGGCTGTGGCCCGCGAGCACCGAACTCAGATCGGCGTCGTCCACCTGAATCACCTCGGCGCCGACGTCGGCGGCGCCCTTGGCCGCCTCCCCGGCGACATCCCGCCAGGCGAACAGCAGCCGGGTCCCCGAGTCTCCCAGGTAGTAGGCGACCTCGCGGCTCTTGAGCAGGGGGTTCATCGGCACGACCACCGCGCCGGCCGCGAGCGCCCCGTAGAAGGCGACCGGAAACGCCGGGATGTTGGGCATCATCAGGCTCACCCGGTCACCGCGGCCCACGCCGGCCGACGCGAGCAGACTCGCTACCCGCCGGGCATCGTCGCTGAGCTGCCGGTAGGTCACGGTCAGATCGTCGAGCCGGATCGCGGTCCGGTCAGGCTCCGCTGTGGCTGACCTGTCCAGGATGGATGCCAGGTTCGTCATCTCGACCTCCGGGTGTCGCTGCGTTCAGAGCACCAGTATCTGTTCGCGGCTCTGGGTTGACCAGGCCGGGGCAGCGGGCCAGGAAGGGTCTGGCCGGCAAATGCGTTAGCCGACGGGGGCACGCCTGGGCATGCTGAGACGCGGTCCCCGACCGACCCCGCCGGATGGAGCATCACCGTGACTGCCTCGCTCGCTGCGCTGCGAGCGCGCCTGCCCGAGCTGATGCTGCGGGACGAGCGCCGGCTGGCACGGCGCGCCGACCGGACCAGATCGCTGCGAGACGGCGACGCCAGAGCGCGCGCCGTCGCCGAGCTTGCGGCCGACGTCGCGGCCGCTGAGGAGCGCGTCGCGACGCGGCGGGCTGAGGTGCCGGTGATCACCTACCCGGCCGAGCTGCCGGTGAGCCAGCGGAAAGCCGAGCTGGCCGCGGCGATCGCTCGCCATCAGGTCGTGATCGTCGCGGGCGAGACCGGGTCCGGGAAGACCACGCAGCTGCCCAAGATCTGCCTCGAGCTCGGCCGGGGTGTCCGCGGTCAGATCGGCCACACCCAGCCGCGGCGGATCGCCGCGCGCACGGTCGCCGCGCGGATCGCGGCGGAGCTGCAGACCGACCTCGGCACGACGGTCGGCTATAAGGTCAGGTTCGCCGACACCTCGAGCGACGACACGCTGATCACCGTCATGACCGACGGCATCCTGCTGACGGAGCTCCAGCGTGACCGCCAGCTGCTGCGCTACGACACGCTGATCATCGACGAGGCGCACGAGCGCAGCCTGAACATCGACTTCATCCTCGGCTACCTCAAGCAACTGCTGCCCCGGCGCCCGGATCTGAAGGTCATCATCACCTCAGCCACCATCGACCCGGAACGGTTCAGCCGGCACTTCGCGGCGGCCGCCGGCCCCGACGGCCGGGCTGGACCGCCGAGGCTGGCAGAGTCGAAGGCCGTTCCGCCCATCGTCGAGGTGTCGGGCCGCACTTATCCCGTCGAAGTGCGGTACCGGCCGCTCGCGGACCCTGACCACCCCGGCGAAGAGCCGCGGGACCAGGTGCAGGGCATCGTCGACGCCCTCGCCGACTTGCGCCGGGAGGGGCCGGGCGACGTGCTGGTGTTCCTGTCCGGCGAGCGGGAGATCCGGGACACCGCCGACGCCCTGGCCGGTGAGCCGGGGCTGGAGGTGCTGCCGCTGTACGCGCGGCTGTCAGCCGCGGAGCAGTACAGAGTTTTTGAGCAGCATGACGGGCGCCGGGTGGTGCTCGCGACGAATGTGGCCGAGACGTCGCTGACCGTGCCCGGCATCCGGTACGTCATCGATCCGGGAACCGCGCGGATCTCCCGGTATAGCCAGCGGACGAAGGTGCAGCGGCTGCCCATCGAGGCGATCTCGCAGGCCTCGGCCAACCAGCGCAAGGGCCGCTGCGGCCGGACGTCCGACGGCATCTGCGTCCGGCTGTACGGCGAGGCGGACTTCGACTCGCGGCCTGAGTTCACCGAGCCGGAGATCCTGCGCACCAACCTGGCCTCGGTCATCCTCCGGATGGCGGCCCTCGACCTGGGCGCCGTCGCGGACTTCCCGTTCGTCGACCCGCCGGACTCGCGGCAAGTGGCCGACGGCCTGCGGCTGCTGACCGAGCTCGGCGCCATCAGCTCCGGCAGCCACGGCGGCCCGGTGCGGCTGACCGACACCGGGCGCAAGCTCGCCGAGCTCCCGGTCGACCCCCGTCTTGGCCGGATGATCCTGGCAGCCGGGCCGAACGGATGCCTCCGCGAGGTGCTCATCATCGCCGCGGCGCTGGCGATCCAGGACCCGCGGGAGCGTCCGTCCGACGCCCGGGAGGCCGCGGACGCCATGCACCGCCGGTTCGCGGAGCCGGGCTCGGACTTCCTGGCGCTCGTCACGCTCTGGGACTACCTGCGTGACCAGCAGCGGCAGCAGTCATCGTCGGCATTCCGCCGGATGTGCCGCCGGGAGTACCTGCATTTCCTCCGCGTCCGCGAGTGGCAGGACGTCTACAGCCAGCTGCAGCGGGCGGCGCGGGACGTCGGCGTCGTCATCGGCCAGGACCGCCGAAGGCTCCCGCAGCCGGCCGGGGCCGACGGCGCGGGCTCGGGCCGGGACTCGCGCTCGCGTTCCCGGTCGGACTCGGGGTCGGCCTTCGGTGCTGGTCGGCGCTCAGGCTCCGACGCGAACCCAGAGCCGGGCCGATACGCCGCCGAGCTCGCCGACCGCGTGCATCTGTCGCTGCTGGCCGGGCTGCTGTCACACATCGGCATGCGAGACGCCGCGGCCGTGGGCGAGCGCGGCGGCGCGGATCGCCGGCCGCGCG
>JASHSZ010000627.1 GCA_030040815.1 Streptosporangiaceae bacterium | reverse complement strand
AACGTCAGCGGCGTGGCAGCTGGTGCGAGGCGTGGGCGACGAAGCGGCGCTGGGCGGCGAACGGGCATCCAGGCATGCCACGGTGAACCGGCGCATCAATTTCACGTTCCAGCGGATCTATCCCGTACTGCACAAGGCGCTGAAGCTGCCGAGGGTCGGCCACGTCTTTCGCGCCGGACGGCCAGCGGGATTAGGTCGTGTCCGGAACGCGACGACAGCTGTCGGCCTCCTCATCCCTCGGCAAGGAACTCGGTGATCACGGGCGCCACCTGTGCCGCGCTGTCTATCAGCACGAGGTGACCGCCCCCCTTGACCACGCATATCCGCGCGTTCGGCATAACACTCGCGATGACGTGATGGTTGACCAGCGGAGTGACCGGGTCGTCGTCGCCGCAGACGATCAACGCGGGCTGCCGCACAGCCCAGAGCCACGGCAAACTCGTCCAGCCGATCAGCGGGGCCATCCGGTACATCCCGGCCAGGACGTTCGTCGGGCGCCTGATGTGCATCTCGCGCACCAGTTCCGGCTCGGTCCGCATCCGGCCGCCGAACATCGTCCCCGCGACTTTCTCGAGGCGGACCGGGTGATAGCTCCCCGGCTGCATGAAGTGCCAGAACGCGGCCGGGTCCCCCGGCACCGCGAAACCGCCGAAGGACGTGGAGACCAGGACCAGGCGCCGGACGCGGCGCGGGTAGGAGAACGCCATCTGCTGGGCGACTGCGCCGCCGAACGAAGCGCCGAGCACGTGCGCCGACTCGATGCCCATCTCGTCCAGTACCGTCGCGCCGAACCGTGCGAGCTGGCGCATCCGAAGAGGGAACGGCGGCATCTGGGACCGGCCGATGCCGGGCGGGTCGAACGCGATCGTGCGGAAGCCGGCCAGGTAGGGCAGCAGCTGCTGCCAGAGCTGAACCTCGCCCCAGATGCCCGAGTACAGCAGCAGTGGCTCGCCCTCGCCGGCGACCTGAGCGTGGATGCGCAGGCCACGGATCGTGAGCTGGACATCGCTGGCCTGGGCCGCGGAAACGGTCGGTGCCACGGCGACTCCTCCCGCTCGCGCTGCTCTTCGGCAGAGCCGCCCACGCGGCGGCTCGTTGATGCCCGTCACGGCAGGCGGCCGCGAGCTGTAGCTCCATTCAAGCTCACTCTGACGGGCAGGTAACAGGACCTTCGTCACTGGATTATCGACCGAACGTTCGGTTCGATAAAGACGTCATGACGCAGACCCGACGCCGCCGAGCCTGTACTGAGCGGCTGCCTCGTCCCGGGAGGCGACCCATGTATACATTTGCCAATCCGCTCGACCGGGCGTTAAGGACCGTTCCCGATGCGTGCGCCGTCGTGTGCGACGGCCGCCGTCGCAGCTATGCCGAGCTCGCATCCCGATGCCGCAGGCTCGCTGGCGCGCTCTACGGGCTCGGGCTCCAAAAAGGCGACCGAGTGGCGGTCGTCAGCCTGAACTCCGACCGCTATCTCGAGCTCTACCTGACGGTCCCGGCCGCAGGACTCGTCCTGGTCCCGGTTAACTCGCGGCTAGCCGCCGCTGAGATGCAGGCCATACTCGCCGACTCCGGGGCGTCGGTGGCCTTCACCGACGCCGACTACCCTGGAGCGGCCGAGGTGAGCCGTGAGCTGAGACTGCCCGCCGATTATGAGGATCTGATCGCACGCGCTCGCGAGTGCCCGCTGGGTGAGGCGGTCAGCGAGGACGACGTGGCCGTGCTCTTCTACACCAGCGGCACGACCGGCGTCGCCAAGGGCGCCACCCACACCCATCGCAGCCTGGTCACAAGCGGTCTGCACTTCATGGCGACCTGGCCCTTCGACGCGCAGACCCGCTGGCTCGTGGCGTCACCGATGTTCCACACCGGCGGCACCATCGCGATGCTCGCGACCGTCTGGGCCGGCGGCACCCATGTGATCATGCCGAGCTTCAAGCCGGACGCAGCGCTGGACCTGATCCAGGCCGAGGCCGTGACCCACACGCTGCTAGTTCCCACGATGCTCGCGGCCACTGTCACCGAGCAGGAGGCCCGGCCGCGAGACGTCGGCTCGCTGCGCTACCTGAGCCACGGCGCGTCCCCGATCGCCAGCGAGACGCTCAGGCGCACGCACGCCGCGTTCCCAGCGGCCGAGCTTCTGCACGTCTACGGGACAACCGAGGCCACCCCCATCACCACGCTGCTGCCCCACGAGGAGCGCGTCATCGGCACGCCGATGGACCGCTCCTGCGGCCAGCCGGCGATCGGGGTCGAGCTACGGATCGTCGGCAAGACCGGGCGCGAGCTGCCGCTCGGGCAGGTCGGCGAGATCGTGGTGCGCAGCCCGAGCCTGATGGCCGGGTACTGGAACAAGCCGATTGAGACCACCGAAGCCGTCGACGCGGACGGCTGGTACCACACCGGTGACCTCGGCTACCAGGATGCGCAGGCCTACCTGTACCTGGTCGACCGTGCCAAAGACATGATCGTCAGCGGCGGCGAGAACATCTACTCGACCGAGGTCGAGAACGCGCTTGCCGCCCATCCGTCGGTTTCCGAGGCCGCCGTCTTCGGCGTGCCGGACGAGCGCTGGGGCGAGACCGTCTTCGCCATTGTCGTCACCAGGCAGCAGGTCACCCAGGACGAGCTCATGCTGCACTGCCGTGATCACATCGCTGGCTTCAAGGTCCCCAGGCAGATCGAGCTGCGGACCGACCCGCTACCTAAGTCCGCGGCCGGCAAGGTACTCAAGCGCGACCTGCGCGAACCGCACTGGGCTGGGCGGCACGCCAAAGTCGCAGGGAGCTAGTCATGCACAGCACGATGCCGG
Organism: Streptosporangiaceae bacterium; assembly: GCA_030040815.1. The sequence goes on along the minus strand of JASHSZ010000627.1, from coordinate 8,258 downwards.
ATTACCCGCTCACGATCGGGCACATCTTCCGCCACGGCCAGGAGTGCTACCCGGACAGCCTGGTGGTCACCAACCATGGCGACCGGCTGACCCGCATCAGCTTCGCCGACCTGGCCGGCCGGGCCGGGCAGCTGGCGGGCGCCCTGCGTCACCTGGGCGTGCAGCTGGGCGACCGCGTCGCCACCTTCGCCTGGAACAACCAGGAGCACCAGGAGGCCTACTTCGCCGTGCCGTGCATGGGCGCAGTGATGCACACCGTGAACATCCGGCTCTCCCCGGAGCAGATCCGCTACGTCGTCGGGCACGCCGAGGACAAGGTGCTGCTCGCCGAGGCAAGCCTCGCCCCGATACTGGCACCCATCCTCGCCGACCTGCCCACTGTCGAGCACGTGATCGTGTTCGGCGACGGTGACCGATCGGTGCTGCCCGGCGCGCTCGACTACGAGGATCTGCTGGCTGCGCAGCGGCCGCAGTTTGAGTGGCCAACGGCAGATGAGTCGGCTGCGGCCGCGATGTGCTACACCAGCGGCACTACCGATCTGCCCAAGGGCGTCGTCTACAGCCACCGGTCGACGTTCCTGCACTCACTCGGCGTCTGCTCCGGCGAAGCGCTCGGCCTCAGCCAGGCGGACCGTGTCCTGCCGGTCGTACCCATGTTCCACGGCAACGCGTGGGGCCTGCCTTATGCGGCCTGGCTGGTCGGTGCGGACCTCCTGATGCCCGGCCGCTTGATCCAGGCAGCGCCGCTGGCCGCACTGATCCGGGCGGAACGGGCCACGCTCGCCGCAGCCGTGCCCACGGTCTGGTACGACATGCTCGCCCTGAACCCGGCCGAGGTGGACCTGACCTCGCTTCGCATGATCATGTGCGGCGGCGCAGCGGTGCCTCGCAGCCTGATCGAGCAGTACGAGGAACGATTCGGCGCCCGCGTCGTGCAGGGGTGGGGACTCACCGAGACCAGCCCTGTCGCGTCGCTGGCGTTCCCGCCCAAGGGCTGCCCGCCAGAGCAGGAAATCGACTACCGGTCCACGGCGGGCCGCGCCCTCGGCGGCGTCGAGGCGCGGATCGTCGCCGACGATGGCACGGTGCTGCCGAGCGACGGCGCGTCTGTCGGCGAGATCGAGGTGCGCGGACCGTGGGTCACGGCCGCCTACTACCGGGACCCCGCGCCCGCCAAGTTCCACGACGGATGGCTGCGGACCGGCGACGTCGGCCGGATAGACACCCATGGCTTTATCACGATCAGTGACCGGGCCAAGGACGTCATCAAGTCGGGCGGTGAGTGGATCTCCTCGCTCGAACTTGAGGCCGCGATCACCTCGCACCCGGCCGTACGCGAGGCGGCGGTCATCGCCACGCCGGACGAGCGCTGGGGCGAGCGGCCGCTTGCGCTCATCTGCCCAGCGCCCGGCGAATCGGTCAGCCCGCAGCAACTGCGCCTGCACCTCGCCGAGCGTGTCGTGCGGTGGTGGCTGCCCGACAAGTGGGCCTTCATCGAGCAGGTACCGCGCACCAGCGTCGGCAAGTACGACAAGAAGCTGCTTCGCGCGCAGTACGCCGAGGGTGCCATCGATGTGCTGGTAAGCGGCGGGGCAGACGAGCGGCCAGCGGACCAAGCCCTAGACAGCGGGAGTTAGCAATGTCAGAAGCCGTCATCGCCGCCATCGGGCGGACCCCTATCGGCCGGGCCGTCAAGGGCTCGCTTATCCACAACCGCCCCGACGACCTCGGCGCGTTCATCGTCGGCGAGGTCATGCGCCAGGTCCCGCAGCTCGACCGCGGCCAGATCGACGATGTCATCTGCGGCTGCGCGCTGCCAGGCGGCGAGCAGTCGCACAACCTGGCGCGGATCATCAGCCTGCTGGCCGGCCTCGACGCGCCGGGTACGACCGTCAACCGCTACTGCTCCTCGTCGCTGCAGGCAGTTCGGATGGCCTTCCACGCCATCAAGGCAGGCGAGGGCGACGCCTTCGTCTGCGTCGGCGTGGAGTCCAGTACCAGGTCACCGCTCGGGGTGTTCGCCGACCAGCCGGAGACGCAGAACCCGCGGCTGTTCGACCGCAATGCCGAGGGCCTGCCGAGCGCTTACATCAGCATGGGCGAGACGGCTGAGCGAGTCGCGGACGCATACGACATCAGCCGGGAGGCCATGGACAGGTACGCGGTCCAGAGCCACAGCCGCGCCGTACTCGCGGACAAAGACGGGATCTTCGCCGGCGAAATCATCCCAGTCCCGCTGCCGGACGGGACCGTGATGACCGCTGACGACGGCCCGCGGCCTGACACCACCCTGGCGCGGCTAGCCGAACTGCGGCCGGTATTCCGCCCGGACGGCAGGATCACTGCCGGGAACTCCTGCCCGCTGAACGACGGCGCCGCCGCGGCGGTCGTCATGTCGGACACGCTGGCCGCCCGGCTCGGCATCAGCCCGCTGGCGCGGATCCTGTCCACCGCCGTCAGCGCGCTGGAGCCGGAGATGATGGGTCTGGGACCGATAGAGTCCACCCGGCGGGCACTGCACCGTGCCGGGATGACCATCGACGACGTCGACATTGTCGAGATCAACGAAGCGTTCGCTGCCCAGGTCATCCCGTCCGCGCTCGGAATCGGCATCGACCCGTTCTCCAGCAAGCTCAACCCGCTTGGCGGCGCGATCGCGCTGGGGCACCCGTTCGGGATGACGGGCGTGCGAATCCTCAGTACCTTGCTCAATGGCCTGCGCTCGCGGGACCAGTCCGTAGGGCTGGAAACGATGTGCGTTGGTGGCGGGCAGGGCATGGCACTCGTCGTAGAGAGGCTGTCGTGATGAGCACCGCTACTCAGGCCGAATCCGCCCGCACCCAGTCGGCGACCGCCGCAGGCCGGAGCACCGGCGGGCGCAAGCCGCCAGCGCGCAAGAGCACAGCAGACAAGACGGTGCCGGCTGGCAAGCAGCCGGCTGGCAAGCGGCCGGCTGGCAAGCAGCCGACCGTCACCGCGACGACCGACAGCAGAGCGCCGGTGCGCACGAGCATGCCGACAGAGCGTGAGCCTGCTACGACGGCTACGCCCGCGACGCCCACGGCCCCGGCCGAGATCGCGGCGACACCGCCGGGAACCGGCATGACTTCCCCTGAGGCCGACGCGAGTGCTAACGGCGGCGGTAGCCCACAGGAGCAGGAGTTCGTGGGATTCGGGTTCGACGCCACGCTGGCATGGCTGAGGTCAGCCGTCGAGCGCGGACTTCGCGCGCAGCGCGTGGCGCTGCAGACAGTACCGGTCACCGCGGGCGAGCTGATCCGCATCGGCAAGGGTGACTCCGACATTGGGCCGGCTAAGGCCGACAAGCGCTTCACCGACCCGGCCTGGGACTCCAGCCGCTTCTTCCACCGCCTCATGCAGGCCTACCTGTACCTGGGATCTCGCCTGGATGCTGCAGTAGACGTGCTCGGGCTCGAAGGCGACACGGCGGGCCGCGCCCACTTCGCGGCAAGCCTGATCAGGGACGCGCTCGCGCCGACCAACCTGCTGCTGACCAATCCGGCCGCGCTCAAGCTGGCAGTCGAGACGCGGGGCGGCAGCCTGCGCAGTGGCGTCGGCAATTTTGTCGGCGACATCCGGCACAACCACGGCATGCCCGCCCAGGTCGATCTGAGCCAGTTCACGGTCGGCAAGAATCTGGCCGTCACGCCGGGCGCGGTGATCTACCGGAGCGAGGTCTGCGAGCTGATCCAGTACGCGCCGCAGTCCGCGGTCGTGCATCAGCGCCCGCTGCTCGTCGTTCCTCCGCAGGTTAATAAGTACTACGCGCTAGATCTTGCACCGGGACGCAGCATGTACGAGCACTTGCTCAAGCGCGGCTTCCAGGTCTTCGGCATCAGCTGGCGCAACCCCACTGCCGAGCAGCGGGACTGGGACGTGGACACCTACGCGCGGGCATGCCTGGACAGCATCGACGTCGTCCGCGAGGTGTCCGGCTCGCCGGACGTCAACCTCACTGGCGGGTGCCTGGGCGGCATGATGGCCGCCATAGTGACCTCACTGCTGGCCGCGCGCGGTGACCACCGGGTCAATTCGGTGACCATGGGTGTCACGCTGCTTGACCTGCACGCTGACGCGCAGATTCTGCTATTCGCCACCCCGCGAACCCTCGCGGCCGCCAGGCGAGCCTCGGAGCTCACGGGCGTGCTAGAGGGCTGGCAGATGGCAGAGATGTTCGCCTGGCTCCGACCCAATGACCTGGTGTGGAACTACTGGGTCAACAACTACCTGATGGGACGCAAGCCTCCGGCGTTCGACATCCTCGCCTGGAACGCAGATGCCACCAGGCTGTCGGCCGCGTTCCACCACCAGGTGCTTGACATCGTCGCAGGTAACAAGCTTGCCCACCCGGGCTCGCTGGCGGTGCTGGGAACGCCCGTCGACCTGTCAGCCATCCGCTGCGATTCGTACGTGGTCGGTGGCCGGACTGATCACATCACGCCGTGGCAGGGCTGTTACCAGACTACCCAGATGCTGTCTGGTAAGTCGCAGTTCGTGCTGTGCTCGAGCGGCCACATCCAGACCGTGGTGGCGGCGCCCGACCATCCTCGGCTCGGCTACTTCACCAACCTGCAGACTCCGCCCGACCCGGCTGCGTGGCTGGCCGAAGCGCAGCGCCACGACGGCTCGTGGTGGGACCACTGGGCGGTTTGGCTGGCCGACCGGTCCGGGGAACTCCGACCCGCGCCTGAGCGACTCGGCAGCAGCACGCACGCGGCGGGCGAAGCCGCTCCGGGCACCTACGTCCTCCAGTGAATGAGCGCACCGAGACGGAGACCTTCGATGAATAAGACATACGGCCGGGTCGCGCTGGTGACCGGTGGTACGAGAGGAATCGGCGCTGCCATCTCCCGGCAGCTTGCCCGGGACGGCGCCCTCGTCGCGGCCCTCTACAACCGTGACGTTGACGCGGCCGGCGCGTTCGCCAAGGCCCTCGCGGATGACGGGCTTGCCGTGTCGCTGTACCAGGCGAATGTCGGCAACCCAGGCGCATGCCAGCAGGTGACGGCCCAGGTCCTGCGCGAGCACGGGCGGATCGACTACCTGATCAACAACGCCGGAGCCGTGCAGGACCGGACTGTGCTGAAGATGACCATGCTGCAGTGGGAGCAGGTCATCAGGACCAACCTGTCCGGCCCGTTCTTCATGGCCCAGGCAGTACTGCCGCACATGATCGAGCGTGGCTCCGGCCGAATCGTGAACATCAGCTCATTCGTGGGCCAGACCGGCAGGATAGGGCAGGCCAACTACTCGGCGGCCAAGGCCGGTCTGTTCGGGCTCACGAAGACCCTGGCGCTTGAGACTGCGGGCAAGGGCATCACGGTCAACTGCGTCGTGCCGGGAGCAATCATGACCGACATGGTGGCAAAGCTGCCGGCGAACATCATCGACGCAGTGACCCAGACGATTCCGATGGGCACGCTGGGCAAGCCAGAAGATATCGCGGCTGCGGTGCGGTATCTGATCTCGGACGAGGCTCAGTACGTGACTGGCGCACTGCTCCCGGTCACGGGTGGGCTGCTGATGATGTAGCCGGATGCGCCGCCGAGGCCTGGCCGACTTCGGTTACTGGCGCAGCATGCTGTCGTAGACGGCCAGGAGCGCGGTTTTCTGGGAGTTGGTCAGCCGCTTGTCGGCGCGGATCAGCGCGGTGACTTGTTCGGTTGTCTTCGAGCCGTCCTCGTCAGGCTGGTCGTCCCCGCTGAGCAGTCCGGCCTCTATCAGCAGCGTCTCGGCCGACAGGTTGAGTGCCCCTGCGATCAGCTTGAGTACGCGGACCGAGGGCTGGTGCAGGCCTCGCTCGACCTGGCTCAGATAGGGGTGGGACAGGCTGGTCAGCTCTGCGAGCTGGCGCAGCGACAGGCGCGCCAGCTCGCGCTGGCCGCGGATGAACGCGCCCAGGGCTTCGGCCTGGGCTTCCCACGGATCGGTCACGGCAGCCTCCGTCCGGCTCGGCTGGCGGGTATGCGCAGCCCGCCAGCGGGGTACGCGGGTGCGCGGCGAACCGCCCGATCGCGGCCGCCGCGCACGTGAGGTTACCTGGCAGCAGAGCTCGCCTTGGCCTTCGGCGCCGGGGCGTCGTCATGCTTGGCGGCAAGCACCGGGCCGACCGCCGCCACGACATCCTCAGCGAACTTCCGCTGTGTTGCCAGCAGCTGCTCGGCGAAGTCATAGGCGTTCGCCACAAGCTCGCCCGGCTTCGGGAGCCTGCTGGTGAAGTGCGGCTGGCGAACGGGCAGCGACGGCGTAACCGAGTGCACTGCCTCAGCCCATGCCTCGATCGCGTCGGTGATCGCCTGCTGGCTCTTGCGAATGGTCTCCAGGACCTGGGACTGCAGCTCCTGGCTCAATGCGCGGGGATCGTTCATCTCGCTCTCCTTCCCCTCACTCCTATGGTAACTATAGCATACAGATGGCGTATTTGCCAACCGCGTGGTGCCGGAGAGTCAGCCGGAGGGTGGTCTAACTGTGCCGAGCGGCCGCCTCATCGGCCGGTCCCGGCGCTGTCCCATGTTGACGTCCGGCGGAAGCGTGGCCCGAAGCAAACCGGAATCCGGAGCCAGCGGCTAGCTGGTGCTCGATCCGAGTCCGAGCGCCTCGGCCGCCTCCGCCAGTGCCTTAAGGTGCCCATCGACCGAGCCGAGCCCGGCACCCATGGTGTTGATGGAAACGTGCGACGCCCCGGCAGCCCGCCACCGGCCGACGTGATCGATCAGCTTCTCGGCGCCGCCCCAGCTCGCGCGGCCCTCCATGGCAATCGTCGCGGGATCTCGGCCCGCTTCCTCGGCCGCAGTCGCGATGATCCGCCTAGCCTCGTCGAGCCGGGAGCCCGGCGGCATCTGCGGGAACCAACCGTCGGCGAGCCGCCCCACTCTGACGTAGGCGCGATGGGACTGGGCGCCGAACCACACCGGGATCGGGCGCTGCACCGGCAGCGGCGCAAGCCCAGCGCCGGTCACTTTCTCGTATGCGCCGCCGAACGTCACGGTTGGCTGCGTCCACAGCCGCCGCATCAGCGCGACCTGCTCGTCCATCCGGCGGCCGCGATCAGCAAAGCTCTTGCCGAGCGCCTCGTACTCGACGGCGTTCCAGCCCAGGCCGACACCGAGCCGGAACCGTCCGCCGGTGAGCACGTCTACCTCGGCGGCCTGCTTCGCCACCAGGGCAGTCTGCCGCTGGGGCAGGATGATGATGCCGGTGACCAGTTCCAGTGACGTGAACCCGGCCAGGTACCCGAACAGGACGAACGGTTCGTGGAAGGTGGTCCGGACGTCGTACGGCCCGGACCAGCCGGAGTGCACCGCCGGATCAGCCCCGAGTACGTGGTCGTAGGCCAGCACGTGGCTGAAGCCCAGCTCCTCGACTCGCTCTGCATAGGAGCGGATCGCGCCGCGGTCGGCGCCGATCTCGGTCTGCGGGAAGACGACCCCTATATTCACGACTGACGGTCTACCCGACGCCGACCGCCGCGAACAAGCGGGAGGAAACGACGATGGACCTGGATCACTGGCTTGTTGCCGCCGCGGACGCGATCGCGGACTGGCAGCGCACATTCGGTCCCTATGCTGCGCACCCGTCAGCGCGGGTGAGCGACGAGCAACTCGGCGCGGCGCTTGCCGAGCTGACGAGCAGGCTGGCCGATAACTATCCCTTCTTCCATCCTGCCTATGCGGGCCAGATGATGAAGCCTCCGCACCCCGCAGCGGTCGTCGGCTACCTGGCAGCGATGCTGATTAATCCGAACAACCACGCGCTGGACGGCGGGCCGGCCACCGCGGCGATGGAGAAGGAAGTCGTCGCTCTCCTCGCGGCCATGTTCGGCCTTCGCACGCATCTGGGTCACCTCACGACGAGCGGAACGATCGCCAACCTCGAGGCCCTGTACGTGGCTAGGGAACTGCATCCGGGTCGCGGCATCGCCTATAGCTCGGAGGCACACTACACGCACGCGCGCATGTGCGCCGTGCTGGGCATCGACGGTACGCGGGTGAGCGTGGACACGGCGGGTCGGCTGGACCTCGAGGAGCTCGATGCGCTGCTGGCCACCGGACGGATCGGCACCGTCGTCGCGACCGCAGGCACCACCGCTCTCGGGGCCGTCGATCCCGTGGACCGCGTGCTCGAAGTCGCGCGCCGCTACGGCGTGCGGGTCCACGTCGACGCGGCCTATGGCGGCTTCTTCGCGCTGCTGGCCGGGCAGGAGGGGATCAACCCAGCCCCATGGCAGGCCATCGCCG
>JASHSZ010000626.1 GCA_030040815.1 Streptosporangiaceae bacterium | reverse complement strand
CGCAGCAGTGGCCGGGCCAGCCGCAGCAGGTAGCCGAAGCCGACCCCGATGACGAGCCCGCCGGCCGCGGCGAACAGGAACTCGCCGATGGCCAGGCCAAACGAGAACCGGCCGGCCACCGTGGCCGCGACCGCGACCTGCAGGGTGGTCAGTGCGGTGGCGTCGTTGAGCATGCCCTCGGCGCCGATCACGGTGAGCATTCGGGATGGCAGCCCGGCCCGGCGGCCGATCGACAGGGACGCCACCGGGTCGGGCGGAGCCACGGCGGCGCCCAGCACGAGGCCTGCGGCAAGACTCACCCTTGTGACCACGGCGGATACCAGCCCGCCGACCGCAAGGGCGGTGAGAAGCACGAGTGCCACCGCCAGGCTGCTGATCGGTCGCCAGTCCGCCCGGATCGCCAGCAGGCTCGACCGCAGCGCCGCGGCGTACAGCAGCGGCGGGATGATGAACCACAGCAGGATGTCCGGGTCCAGCCGGACGTCGGGCAGCGGCAGTGCGGCGTAGATCAGGCCGCAGCCGGTCAGCACGATCGCGTACGGCACCCGGAACCGGTCGGCTAGCCCGCGTGCCACGATGATGACCGCCACCATGGCCAGCACGAAGCCCGCCACTTCCGCCGGGTGGAGCATGAGCCGATTCTCGCAGAGCGGGCCGGACCGGGTCGTGACCGCTCAGCGCGGGGCCGGGCGCGCGGCCAGGTCACTGCGATCGGTCAGCAGCAGCCAGGGAAGCGCCCTGGTGATGATCGCGACGCCGGCCCGTTCGCGCTTTGCCGACCCCGATCTCAGCGGTGAACCCGTGATCCTGTCGGTAGTTCGACCTTCACGTCGACCGAATCGGCTCGGCTCGGCCATCCGCCAGTTGCCCTGGGTCGACGGGTGTTACTTCCCGGCCGTACCGGGTTCCCGCCGATGGACTCCTATTAGATGTCCGCGCAGGTGCGCGAGTCCTTGAGCAGGTCGTCGCAGAATGCAGCGACGTCGTTGCCGATGAGTTCCAGGACGCCCTTGCCGGCCGCGGCGCCCTCCTCGAAAAAATCGACGATCCCTGAGAGCAGGCGCCCGTTTCCGACCTTGAAGAGGTACCTCTGAATCTCCCGGTAGACGATCTGGTAGTCCGGCGGGAGCGCCTTGACCCGCGCCATGTGCGCTCGCCACTGCTTCTTGCCCTCAATGATGTCCTGGATGCCCACGTCAGCCTCCTAGCTGACCCAATTTCCTTGCGACGTTCCTGTTCAACTGGTCGCGCCACCGGTCGCGATAGCTCCTAGCCCCTTCGCCGTCGGCCAGCGCCGCACAGAAGCCCGCGATGTCGTCGCCCAGCACCTCGTGAATGGTCAGCCCGTCCGCCGCTGTTTCCTCGAGGAGCCCCAGGGCGCCGTCGAGGATCGGCATCAGGTTGCGACCCGTGAAGCCTGAGTAGGGGAAGAGGTGAACCTTGAGCTGTTCCCACGCCGCCCGGTAATCGGCCGGCAATGCCTCGGCCCGGGCTTCGAACGCCTTCCATTCCCTGGTGAGATCGCTGCCTGTCAAGGTCTCCCAGAAGGTCATCTCCCGCCCTCCCTGAGCTTGTCGATTCGTGCCGAGAGGTAGTCCCATTTCGCCCAGAACGTCGCGAGTTCTTCGCGTCCCGCGTCGTTGAGCGCATAAAACTTTCGCGGCGGCCCGATCCCGGATGGTCGTTTCGTCACCGCGACGAGCGCGTTCCTCTCCAGCCGGAGCAAGATGGTGTAGACCGTCCCCTCGATTACGCCGGCGAAGCCGAGCTCGTTCAGCCGGCGCGTAATGGCGTACCCGTAGGTCTCCTCACTGCCGATGACTTCTAGCACGCAGCCCTCAAGCGTGCCCTTCAGCATCTCGGTCAGGTCGTCCATCGCCGGTCCTCTTCGGTCCACCTGGTACTCCGTAATACCGAGTACCGCTACAACGTATCACAGAGTAGTGGCCGTGCCCAGCAGACCCGCCCAGGGTGCTGGTGAGGGCGGCGATTACTTCGAAGGAAACGCACGTTGCTCGCCAATGCTGTCGAACATGCTGCGGCTGAACCCGGACATGCTCACCTGCCAGTCCACGGCGGCAGGTTCTCTGCGGCGATCGGGATACTGCCGATCCTGACGACCGCACTGCCCCACCTGACCGACGACCCCGAAGGGCTCTACGACGAAGTGGAGGCGTTCGTCGCCGGCCTGACCCCTGCCGCCGCGGTTCAGCACCGGCGCATGTTCGGGGGCTCTGCGATCGCCTCGGCGCGGCCCGAGATCGGCAACAGCGGCGACAGCGGGGAGTGGACTTTCCCGGAGTTCAGGTGAGGCCTTAACGACTCGCCTCACTGCCTCAGCCGCTCATGACCGGACGACCGTCGCGATCCTGGCGTTGACCGGTATGTTGCCGGAGGTAAGCCCGGGCGTCTGCCCGTGGAAATCGAAGTCGAGGCGGACTCGGGGCCGGAACATCAGGCAGTGCGTCGAGCCGCCAAAGTGGAACATTCCAAGCTGGTCGCCCTTCTTCACGTGCTGTCCCTGGTACACGGTGATGTCGCAGCTGGAAACCTCGGCCATGCCGACTGGAAGGACGCACATGAGTCCGATAGCCGGATTGTCGGCCTCGATGAACAGCATCGCTCGGGTGGCCACCTCGGTGATGTAGCCCTGCGAATCGTTGGGAGCGGCTGGGTCATATCCCAGGGCAGGAGTCTCGGAGTAATACGTGCCGTCGTGCGTGTACGCCTTCACTATCCGGCCGTCGACCGGGCTGTGCCACCGGTGGTAGCTCAGCGCGCTGAGGAATGCCTGGTATATGGTGCCGCCGACAAACTGATCGGCCCACGGATCGCTGGCCAGCATGTGGGCGACGGAGTACGGCTGCCCCTTGACCCAGAACCTATCGTGACGGTGCACGTCGTGGCTCAGCCGATAGGGCGCCGACTCGCAGGCGTTGACGATCACATCGAGGTCGTCAGGGGAAGCCACCGGCCGAACCCCGGGGCGGAACCGCCGGGTGAAGAAGTCATCCCACGAGGCGAAACCGTAATGCGGCTTCGCCGAGTCGCACACGAAATCCTCGGCGAAATGCGGCATCTTCGCCATGGCCTTCGGGCCGAACCAGCCCGAGTCGGTGCTGTTGAGCACGCCGGCCGAATCAGCAGACTTCAGGAACAGGCCCCACTCGTTGAGCATTTTCTTGAACTGCCGGTTGACCCGGTCGTTCAGGAACGCGGCAAACCCTGCGTGGGTGCCCATCGCCCAGTCGAGAATGGCGTTGATCGGGAAGCCGACGAGCCCGCTGTCGTCGTATTCCGGGGCGTGCGTCATGACGTGGTTGAAGAGCTTGAGCAAATGATCAACGGTCTTGACCTGAGGCTTGCCTGCCGGCGTCAGCTTGCGGGACGTCTGCGTCAGCATGAACGCGAACAGCATGTAGATCTCGGGATCCCGCTCGATCAGATTCCGGAACTCCTCGACCACCGGGAGCAGCGGCACGTCGCCACGGGCGTCGGCCTTCGCGGAGAGGTCATCAACCCACTGTCCGAGAACCCGCTGGTCCGACGGAAGCCAATCACCCACCCGGAACGGAGCAGCGGCGGTCATGAGATCTCTCCTATGCCAGCCGCTCGCTCCCGTTGCGTATCCGCGTGCGCTGGCGCGCTCGGGTTGTGCGCCGGTTGGGGGATCGGCGCGGAATGCTCCCGGCGGGCGTTCACGAAAGCATAAGCGACGATGCCAGCCAGCACGACAACTACAGCCCGGTAGCCAGCGGCGAAGGTGAACTACAGCGGGAACAGCACGCTGAGCGGCATGACCTCGATGAGGAAGCGAGCGCCGCGTTCCGCCCCACCTGGCCGGAGTTCATCTTCCATGATCCGATTAGCGCTCAGTGCATCAAGCGGGTCGAGGAGTACTTCCCTGACAACGACGTGATGCTGCTCGACTATGGCCAGGTTGTGGACCCTGGGCAGTCCCGCTCCGCTGGAACGGGCAGGTGAGCGGTCTGCCCGATCGGGGCTAGGACGGTGCGCTGATCAGTTCGGGGACCGGGCACGAGAAGGGCGGACAACGCCGACATGCCCGCCTTGTCGGTTCGGGTCATCGCGGCGTAGGCGTCGTGCGACGCTCCTCGCTTGTCCGGGCTGTCGCCGTCGGACTCGGGGCCGCACGGCTCTGTCTCGCGATTCCCCCCGAACCGCTCGCGGTAGTTCCAGATCTCGCCGGCCCGGCGCTGCGCTGCGGAAACCGCGTGGCTGCCCCAGTGCGTCGGCGCCGAGCTCCGCCAGGTCCGGCTGGCCCGGCAGCGCATGGACGCGTCGGCGATCAGGGCTGACGTCGAGGCCGCGCTCGCGCGACGTCAGGGGGACCACGAGCGGGCGGCACGGCACGAGCCACTGGCCCGGTCGGCGCGCGCGGCTGGCGCGTTCTGCGCCCAGCGGGAGGACCTGGACGCCGGCCTCGTGGAGGACCGGGCTGAGGCCATGAAGCTCACCGACTGACCGAGGCACGCCGAAGTCCCACAAGCTGGTGCATGGGACTGAACCAGAGCTGGTACAACGGCGTCACCTGGCAGACCCAGCCAATAGCAACCGCGAACCCCGTCCATAGCGGCAACTGGTGAGGAGCTGCTCAGATAGCCAACTGCGGAACCAGTTAGTCCTAACATTCCTCAGGAACTCGCGTTGCTGTCCGCAGGGATGGACTTCCAACGGCCGCCTTCGCCGCGAAATTTCTGAACCCTTGGCCCACGACGTCTGGCCTCGGGAGCTCGGGCCAACCCCCGGCTTCCGCGCTCGCCGACCCGTTGTTGATCTCGGGGGTCGATATTGGCCGCGCCGACGCTGCAAGACCTTGTGAAGCCGATGGTGGTGCAGCCGCACGGCCACGAGGCGATGCTCCGGCTAGGAGCGACGGTTTCAGGATCTGCCAACCTCGTCGAGTTCTAGCCCCGGCGGACCAACGCGCACCGGCTCACAGGCCGTTCTAACGCTGCGAGTCAGCGGCCCCAATCATTGATCGTGGACCAGGAAGGACTCCAGGACGGCGCGCGTGCGTTCCGGCTGGTCGGTCCAGAAGATATGGCTCGCACCGGGGATGACTTCCAGGCGCGCGCCGGAGATGGCGGCAGTGATCCGACGCGAGTTCTCGAGTGGCATGAGGCGATCCACGTCACCGTGGATGACGAGTGTGGGCATGGCCAGGCGGGGAAGGCGGGC
>JASHSZ010000625.1 GCA_030040815.1 Streptosporangiaceae bacterium | reverse complement strand
GCCTGGCCCGTTCGCCAACCCTCTGCCTGCTCCACGAGCGGCGCGGCCCGATTCAACACCGCGTCAGGCTCATCGGGCGATGTTGGTGGGGATCTGACCGCTGCCCTGATCCTCCTTGCTGAACGGCCCACCCGCCGAGGCCCGGCCGACTCCTCAAGCACGCCGGGACGTTCGTCGCTATCAGAACGGGCCAAGGGGCCTGCCGGATGGGGCGGCCGGCGTTCGATGATGACCGGGCGCCGTCGGATTGAGGTGGTGACCATGCCCGGGCAGCTGCCGTGGCAGAACATGTCGATCCCCGAAGACCAGGCCAGGTATCTAGTCGCGACTGCCACGCGGGCGCCGTCGATCCAGAACACTCAGCCGTGGCGGTTCCGGATCAGGCCCGGCGCAGTGGAGCTTCACGCCGATCCTGGGCGGAGGCTCCGGATTGACCGGCAGGGCCGGGAAATGCTGATCAGCTGCGGGGCAGCGCTATTCGGACTGCGGCTGGGAGTCCGTTCCCTGGGATTCGTGCCCGTCGTCGAGCTGCTGCCGGACCGGTCGCGCCCGACGCTCATGGCCACCGTCGGTCTGGGAGAGCCGCTGCCGATGGATCGGCCGGAGCGCCAGATGCTGGAGGCGCTGCCGCACCGGCACACCCACCGCGGCCCGTTCAGCCCGGAACCGTTGCCTGACCAGCTCCTGGCGGACCTGCAACACAGCGCCGCCGTCGAAGGCGCGACACTCGCCCTAGCCGACCGCGGACGCGGATACGAGCGGCTAGCCGACATCATCAGCGCCGCGGGTCAGGCGCTGGACCTCGACCCCGGCGCACGGGCCGACACGCAGGACTGGACCCGCGGGCCGGGATCCGCGGCCAGGGACGGCGTGCCCGCCAGTGCCTTCCCTGCCACGGCTGATCACCACCGCGGCCGCCTGCCGCAGCGTGATTTCGACCTGGGCCGTGGTCTCGGGCAGCTGGAACCCGGCGGGCCCCCACCCGCTGCCACCGCGGTGCTTGGCACGCCGGGAGATGACCGAGGCGACTGGCTGTGCGCCGGCCAGGCGCTGCACCGGATCCTGGCACACGCAGCCGCCCAGTGGGTGTTCGCCAGCCTCCACACCCGGGCGCTGGAGGACCCGGAGCTCCGGGAACTAATCCGGGACCGTCTGGCGCTGCCGGGCGCTCCGCAGATGATCCTTCAGCTGGGGCGTGCGCGATCCACGCGTGTAACCGCCCGCAGGCCGCCGTCAGACCTGATCGACAGCTGAGACCGCAGCCGGGTCAGCCGCTGGCGACGAGCAGGGCGTCATGGTCCGCGGTCGTTCAGTTTCGCGTGGCAAGCCAGCAATTCTGCGTACCAAGCCTGCAGCCCTGGCAGTCAGGGTGATTCGGGCGCCAGGCGGCTTGCCGGCGCATCGGGGCTCTTGGCAAGCGCGGCGGGCTCAGCGGCCGCGGCGGGGCTGGTGATGACCTCGGCGATGCAGGCCAGGAAGGAGCGCACAGTGGCGGAGGCGATCCGGTGCAGGATGACCCGGTCGAGTCCGGCGCCGACCGCGCCGCCGGGCGGCCGGTAAACGCCGTCCAGGCCCAGCAGCGTGGCCCGCTCACCGTCGGGGACGAGGGTTATGTCGGCGTCCAGGACCGGGAAGGCTCGCCCGGTAGCGCCGACCGCTTCCCACCGCAGCGTGAGAACCGTGACGGCTCCGCGCTGCACCGGGTCGAGGAAGCGCACCCGCACCAGCCTGGACAGCCCAGGCACTGGGCCCACTCGGGCGATGCCATCCCCCCACGCCTGCTCCGAGGCTCGCATCAGCGAGCTGCCAGACATGAGATTGGCCAGCCGCGCCGCTGCCGCAGTGGCACTGATCTCAACCCGGACTTCGTCGCCTACGAACATGCACCCATGCCACTCGGCTGGGCTGCCGCGCACGCAGGGTCCTTAGTCCTGGACCTGGTACCTCAACGTCCCAGCGGCGGCTGCGCATCCTGGCGTGGCGCTGAAACGCCGGAGTTACGGGAACAAACACCCTGGACCTAGAGGTCGCAAGCCGGCGCAGCCTGGCGCGGGCACCAGATGCTGATCGCGCTCTGGCAGTCAGCCCACCGCTGAGCGACCGGCCGCACCTCGTCGCGCTCACCCAACGTGGGTTGACGTCGCTCGCCTGCTTGCCTGGAAGGCCGACCGTGCACAGCGACCGCGCCGGGCCGCGACCCGGCGGACCTGCGAACTCGAGGGCGCGTGGTGTCGGCGCGTGAGGTACGAAGACTCCGACGGCGCGGACCCTAGCCTAACGACAGCCGATTGTGACACCTCTTGCACAAGTGCTCCCGCCCGGGACGGTGGTCTCGGGCGGGAGCTTTTCCCCTGGCCGGGTTCGGGGTGGCCAGCTGAGGCTGGCCGGGGTCGGGTGGTCAGCTCATGTGGTGGTGACCGGGGCGCGGCGGCCGACCTTGGCCAGCAGTTCCTTGTCGGGTCCGGTGCGCCGCAGGTGCACGAAGCCGAGGATGGACAGGATGAGCATCAGGCCGGCTGCGGCGTAGGACACGATCGCGCCGATGAGGGCGATCTGGGCGAAGGTCCAGAAGCCGTAGGCCTCC
>JASHSZ010000624.1 GCA_030040815.1 Streptosporangiaceae bacterium | reverse complement strand
CGGGCACCGGCCCGGTCAGCGGTCAGCAGGCGCAGCCCGGGCGGACGCCGGGCGCGACGGGCCGGTATTACCCGCAGGACGCCGACCTCGCCGCCGAGCCCGGCTATTCGACGCTGGCGGTGAGCGACCCGGCGGCCGACGTCACCTCAACCCAGACCTGGCGTGCCCTCGGCGAGGGGCGTGCGACCGGCATCTGGACCGCGCCGCCCGGACTTCGTACGGAAGGACCGAGTCCCGCCACCCAAGACGGCGCCGCAGCGCCGCCAGCTAGCCCGCTGGTGGCTCCGCCGGGACGGCCGGACACGGCACTACCCAGGCGCACGATGCGGCACGCGGCCGGATCTTCGCTGCCCGTCGCCGACCCGAGAACCGACAGCCGAGCCGACCCCCGCGTCGGCACCGGACCCAGCCCTCGCGTCAGCACCGGACCTGACCCCCGCGTCGACACCGCTACGAGCCGGGCAGCCGCCGGCGACGCCACCAAGACCGACGAGACCCGAGCCAAGGGACGCCGTCGGGCGAGCACCCGGACGGCGCGCCTGCGCCTGCACCGGTCACGCAGCGTCATGCTGGCCATGGCCGCAGCCCTGCTGCTGGTCGTGGGTGCCGCGGGCACGCTGGTCTACACGGTGCTGCACACCTCCCCCAGACCGAGGCTGACGGGGCAGTCGTCCGGCAAGCCGAGCCCGACCGCCTCGCCGAGCCCGGGCCTCGGACCGTACGGCTTGATAGCCTCCCGCCAGACTGACCCGCAGCCGCTAACCCTCGCCGAACTGTTTCCGACGAGCTTCAACGCCATCGGCGTGACCATGACGAACGTAGCGACGAACCTGAGCAGTGATTGCGCGTCGGCGATCGTCGGCGCGACGCTGCAGTCGGCGGTCGGCGCGGCCGACTGCACCCAGGTCGCCAGGGCAACATACGTGGACCTGCCCGGCAGTCTCATGGGCACGATCGGCGTACTGAACCTCAGTACCGGAGACGCGGCCAAGACGGCAGCCCAGTCGGCCGACGCCAACGACTTCATCAGTCAGCTCACCGCCTCCAGCGGGCCGGCCCAGCAGATCGGCCAGGGCACCGGCATCGAGGAGGCCCTGGCCAAGGGCCATTACCTGATCCTCATCTGGGCCGAGTTCTCCAACTTTGCGACGCCGACCGCACAGAACAGCAACCTGATCGAGACCTTCATGACCCTGCTGGTGCAAAACACCGTGAACAAGGACCTGACCACCCGGATGCTCACCGGCGCGCCGTAGCCCGTCCCCGGGGCCAGCTAACCCCCTTCGAGCCGGAACGCGGTTGTCTTCCCCGCGGCCGCCGGCTGGGCCGCGGTCGTTCCCCTATCCAGCGCTCATGCGCGTGCGCCGCGTCGCGGCGGCTCGAGCCGCCATCGCAGCCGGGTCCGGATAGCCGACTTCCTCCAGGCACAGCGCATGGGCGGGCGCGACGCGGACCGCTGGGTCGCGGCGGCGGCCCGCGAGCACAGCGCTGGGCCAGTCTGGCGGCCTGCTGCCATCGCCGACCGACAGCAGGGCGCCGGTCAGGGCCCGGACCATGTTGTGGCAGAACGCGTCGGCAACAACCGTCGCGAGGCAGGTGCCCGGCTCGGCGGCGGCCCAGTCCAGCCGGAGCAGCTCGCGGATCGTGGTAGCGCCCGGCCTGGCGCGGCAGAAGGCGGCGAAGTCGTGCTCGCCGAGACATCGTGCCGCTGCGTCGTTCATCTGGTCCAGGTCGAGCCTGCGGAAGTACCAGAGCGTGTCGTGGCGGCGCAGCGGATCGGCCAGGGTCGGGTCGTCACAGACCCGGTAGGAATATCGCCGCCAGAGCGCCGAGAACCGCGCATCAAACCCGGCCGGGGCCGGGCCGATCGCGGTCACCCGGACCGACAGCGGCAGCAGCCGGGCCAGCCTGCGGACAGCGGAGTCGGCGGCGGCCGCCCACCGCTCGGCCGGCACGTCGACGTGCGCCACCTGACCGCGCGCGTGCACGCCGGCGTCGGTCCGCCCGGCCACGGTCAGCGCGGGCGGAGCGGGCAGCGCCAGCGCCCGCCACAGCGCATCCTCGACCGTCTCCTGCACGGTGAGCAAGCCAGGCTGGCTGGCCCAGCCGTGAAACGCAGTGCCGTCGTAGCGAAGGTCCAGCCGGAGCCGAAGCGGCGCGAGCCCGGCCGATACTGGTCGGCCGGGCTCGCACTGGGTTTCTGAGTTACTCGTCGGTGTCCTGCTCGTCGGCGTCCTGCTCGTCGCTGGCCGCTGGCTCGTCTGCCTCGGCGGCTTCGGCCGCCTCGGTCTCGGCCGTCGCTTCAGCGGCCTCGGCCACGTCGGTCTCGGCCGTCGGCTCTGCCTCGGCCGCGGGCTCCTCGGCACCCACGGCTGTCGCTTCTGCCGTGGCAGCCGATGCTGCCGCAGCGCTGGCCGCGGCGACGGCGCCCCGGCTAGCCCTGGCGGCAGGTGCCGCCCGGCGGGTGCGGCGGCGGCGGGTCTTCGGCTCGGCTTCCTCCTGCACCAGCTCGATCACGGCGAGCGCAGCATTGTCACCCTTGCGCGGCCCGACCTTGGTAATCCGGGTGTAACCGCCGTCGCGACTGGCGAAGCTCGGCCCGATGTCAGCGAACAGCGTGTGCACGACCTTCTTGTCCGTCACCACGGTGAGCACCTGGCGGCGGGCGTGCAGGTCACCTCGCTTGGCGAAGGTAATGAGCCGCTCGGCCAGCGGCCGCAGCCTGCGGGCCCTGGCTTCGGTCGTGGTGATCTTCCCGTGCTCGAACAGGGCGGTAGCCAGGTTGGCCATCATGAGCCGCTGATGGGCAGGGCTGCCGCCGAGTCGGCGACCCTTGGTGGGCGTGGGCATCGAACGATTCTCCTGGTTCAGCGCAGTCAGGGCTCAACTGCTGTGGGGTGGCTAGCCGGGCGGCTGCCCGTCAGTACTCCTCGGTCTCGACGTAGTCGTCCTCGTCGTCTGCCCCGTAGCTGTCGGCCGCCGTGCCCGGATCGAAGCCGGGCGGGGAGTCCTTCAGGGACAGGCCCATGTCGTTGAGCTTCTGCTTGACTTCCTCGATCGACTTGGCGCCGAAGTTACGGATGTCCAGCAGATCCTGCTCGCTGCGCGCAACGAGTTCGCCCACCGTGTGGATGCCCTCGCGCTTCAGGCAGTTGTACGAGCGAACGGTGAGGTTGAGCTCCTCGATCAGCAGCGCAAGGTCCGCCGCTAGGGCAGCGTCGGTGGGCGACGGGCCGATGTCGATGCCCTCGGCATCCAGGTTCAGCTCCCTGGCCAGGCCGAACAGCTCGACCAGAGTCTTGCCGGCGCTCGCAACCGCATCGCGCGGGCGCAGGCACGGCTTGGTCTCGATGTCGAGGATGAGCTTGTCGAAGTCCGTCCGCTGCTCGACACGGGTCGCCTCCACCTTGTAGGTGACGCGCAACACCGGCGAGTAGATCGAGTCGATCGGGATACGGCCGATCTCCTGGCCTGGCTGCTTGTTCTGCGCGGCCGAGACGTAGCCGCGGCCACGCTCGACCGTCAGCTCCATCTCGAGCTTGCCCTTGCTGTTGAGCGTGGCGATGTGCAGCTCAGGGTTGTGTACCTCGAGGCCGGCCGGCGGGGCGATGTCCGCCGCGGTGACCGGACCGGGGCCCTGCTTGCGCAGGTACATGTGCATCGGCTCGTCGTGCTCGGACGAGACGACCAGGTTCTTGAGGTTCAGGATGATGTCGGTGACGTCCTCGGTGACACCTGGCACGGTGGAGAACTCGTGCAGGACGCCCTCGATCCTGATGCTGGTCACGGCGGCGCCGGGGATCGACGACAGCAGCGTCCGGCGCAGCGAGTTGCCGATGGTGTACCCGAACCCCGGTTCCAGCGGCTCGATGACGAACCGGGACCGGAAATCCTCGACCTGATCCTCAGTGAGGCTGGGGCGCTGTGCGATGAGCATGACTCTTCCTTTCCGCGCTGCCCGCTATATGACAGCGCGCTTCCTCGCCGGCCTGCCTCGCCGGCGAACCTTGCTCGCGGGCTCTCGCCCGCTCGCTGGCCGTCGGGCCGGTGCCGTCAGGCCGCATTGCCAGGTGGGCTGCTGCCCACATTTGTTACTTCGAGTAGTACTCGACGATCAGCTGCTCCTGAACGAGCGTGTCGATCTGCGCACGAACAGGCAGCGCGTGCACGAGCACGCGCATCTTGTCCGGGATCACCTCGATCCAGGCAGGCGGTGTGCGGTCGCCCGCCTCTGCCTTGGCGACCACGAACGGGGTCAGGTTCTGCGACTTCGCCGCCACCTCGACGATGTCGTTTTCCTTGACCCGGTAGGAGGGGATGTCGACCCGCTTGCCGTTCACCAGGATGTGGCCGTGCCGGACCAGCTGGCGGGCCATGTCGCGGCTCTTGGCGAACCCCGCTCGGTAGATGATGTTGTCGAGCCGGGTCTCCAGGATCTGTAGCAGCGCCTCGCCGGTCTTGCCCCGCTGGCGGGCGGCTTCTTCGTAGTAATTACCGAACTGCTTCTCCAGCACGCCATAGATGCGGCGAGCCTTCTGCTTCTCGCGCACCTGCAGCAGGTACTCGCTCTCCTTGGGCCGGTTCCGCCCGTGCTCCCCCGGCGGGTAGGGCCGGATCTCGATCGGGCACTTGGGCGAGTCACACTTGGCGCCCTTCAGGAACAGCTTGGTCTTCTCGCGGCGGCAGCGCTTGCAGTCCGCACCGGTGTATCGAGCCATATGGGTTGCTTACTCTCCTGGTTGCCTGGCTACGTCGCTCACACCCGCCGCCGCTTCGGCGGTCGGCAGCCGTTGTGCGGGACAGGGGTGACGTCCTGGATGGACCCGACCTC
>JASHSZ010000079.1 GCA_030040815.1 Streptosporangiaceae bacterium | reverse complement strand
TCCAGCCGCGACCGATCTCGTGCAATGCGGCTGCGGACCTGCTCGACGTCGGCGTCGGCCTTCATCTGCTCGCGCCTGAGGTCACCCTCGCGTGCCTCCAGGGCAGTGATCTCGTCGCGCAGCTCGCCGTCCCGCTGCTCGAGCCTGGCCAGCTCGGCGTGCTCGGGTAGGTTCCGACGGCGATGGTCCAGCCTCCCCAGCTCGGCATCAAGGTCGGCGAGCTCCAGCAACCGTATCTGCGCTTCCGGGGATGCTTTCACGGTCGCCACGTTAGCCTGCCGAAGCGCCAGCTGTCGCCCCGCCTGGGCGGTGCCCGTCAGGTGCCAAGCACCAGCCGGACGATCGGAACGGAGGTCGGGTGGGGCGCCCCGCCGACCGGCTCGACAGTGACCTCCAGCACGTCGCCCACCGCGAGGCGGTCGACGACCATCGGGCCGAACATGCCGCCCGGGCCGGGCGGCAGCATGCCGACGCCAGTAGTCCCGGTCGGCCCGGCCAGCCACAGTTCGTACCCACGGGAGCCTGGCAGCCTCGCTAGCCCGTTCCCGGTGAATACCAGCTCGCGCGCGTGGTGCGACATCACCACGGTGGCGGTGCCGCCGGTGGTGACCGCGGCCGTCAGGACGATCGCGTCGTGGGCGCCGAGAATCGCCGAGATCGCGCTGTCGCGGTCGTCCTGCGCGGTCAGCCGCCGCTGCATGGCGGCCATGTGGAGCGCGAGCACGACCGCGGTGCCTGCGAGGACGACGGCGGTCGAGGCCGCGACCACGGCCAGCCAGGAGTGCGCGATGCCGGCCGACGGCAGCCTGCGACGCCAGCTTCGCCGGGTTGGCTCGCCCGTCACGGGCGGGAGCTGACGAGTCACGGACGCGGCCTGCAGCGCGGGCTCGCGAAGCTCGGGCCGGGGCGTGACCGCTGCGGCCGCGGCGAGGAGCGCACTGGCCTCGCGCAGTCCGCGAACGTCGTCGCGGCACTGCTCGCACCTCAGCAGGTGCCGCTCGAACTCGGCCCGGTCCCCGTCAGGTATCGCGTCCAGAACATACGCGCCCACCAGCGTGTGCATGCTTGTCCGCCGAGCTCGCATCAGCCCACCCCCAGGCAGTCTCGCAGTCTGATGAGCCCGTCGCGCATCCGCGTCTTCACGGTCCCGACGGCGACCCCGAGCAGTTGCGCAACCTCCCGGTAGCTGTATCCGCCGTAGTAGGCGAGCGTGACAGACTCGCGCTGCAACTCGGTCAGCCCAGCCAGGCAGCGCCGCACTCGCTCGCGGTCCAGACTCGCCTCGACCGCGTCGGCGACCTCGTCGTATGGCACCGCGGCCGTTGCGGCGCGAATCTCGCGTTCCGCGGCCCGCTGCTCCGATCTGACCCGATCGACCGCGCGGCGGTGCGCGAGCGTCGCGATCCAGGCGGCGGCTGAGCCGACCTCCGGGTCGAACCGCGAGGCGCTTCGCCAGACCTCCAGCAGTACTTCCTGCATGACCTCCTCGGACTGGGCGGGGTCGCGCAGGATCCGGCGGGCGATGCCGAGCACGGCCGGTGCAGCGCGATCGTAGACGATCGCGAACGCCGTCTCGTCACCGCGCGCGACGGCCGCCAGCGCAGCCTCGAGACCAGCGGTTCCGGCCGAGCCGGAAGCTGCTGTGCTCCGCCTGCGCTCCGGTCGGCTGCCGGCATGAACGTCCACGTATCCATATTCGTCGCTCAGGCCGGTGTTGGCTTGCCGCGGCGGCTCGCGCCGCAATCCGCGCCGCGCGCTGGTACGAATACAGGTGTGACTTCCTCGCAGCCGCGCCGTGGCCCGCAGCCGGTGCGTCCGGCTCCCCAGTCTCGCCGCAGAGCCCTGGCCAGCAGCGGAGCGATCATGGGCATCGTGACGGCGCTGGTGGCGCTCGGCACGGCCCAGATCGTCGCGGCAGCGCTCGCCGCCCCCGCGAGCGCGCCGGTCGACGCGGTCGGTGCCGTATCGATCAATCACACGCCCGAAGCAGTGAAGAACTGGGCCATCTCCGAGTTCGGTTCCAATGACAAGGTCGTGCTGGTGTGGGGCATCCGCGGCGTGCTCATCGTGTGCGCCGTCGTGATCGGCGTGCTGGCCCTCCGGAGGCTCTGGCTCGGCATGGCCGGCCTGGCAGTCTTCGCCGCAATCGGTGTCGGCGCGGCCCTGGCCCAGCCTGGCGCTGGCGCGTCCGATGCGCTGCCAACCCTGGTGGGGGCCGGCGCCGGCGCGCTGGCGCTGCGGTACTTCCGCGGCCTCGCCAGCCGTGAGCCGGCGGGGACCTGGGCGTCCTGGCCGCCGACGGACGCCGCAGCCGGGCAATCGGGCCTCCCGCAAGGCCAGGTCAGCCGCGGGCCCGGCGATGCCCCCGCGGCACCCAGCAGGCCGGTTTCGAACGGTGCCCCGTCGAAGGACGGCGTCCCCGCGGTCCCGGCCAGCGGACCGGTGTGGCGACCGGCCGGACCCGACCCCGCTTGGGCCGGAGGCGGCCCGGACCGGCGCAGGTTCCTGGCTGCCAGCGCGGCGGTCGCAGCCGGCTCCCTCGTCGCCTACGGCGGCGGCGCCTGGCTGGCTAGCAGCCGCAACGTCAGCGCCGCGCAGCGGGCCATCCGGCTGCCCCGCCCGGCGGTTCCTGCGCCGCCCCTGCCGCCCGGCGCTGACCTGCGGATCCCCGGCCTGAGCAGCTTCATCACGCCCAACGGCAACTTCTACCGGGTCGACACGGCGCTCGTGCTGCCGGAGATCGCGCCCGCGACCTGGCAGCTTCGGGTGCACGGCATGGTGCGCCGCGAGCTGATGCTCAGCTTCGACGACCTGATCAAGCGGCCGCTGATCGAGGACTACATCACGCTGTGCTGCGTCTCGAACCCGGTGGGCGGACCGTATATCGGCAACGCCAAATGGCTCGGTGCGAGCCTGCGCAGTCTGCTGACCGACGCGGGCGTGTTGCCCGGCGCAAATCAGCTACTCGCCACCTCCTCCGACGGGTTCACCTCGGGCACGCCTATCGAGACCGCGATGGACGGCCGGGACTCGCTGCTGGCGGTCGCCATGAACGACGCCCCGCTGCCGGTCGTCCACGGCTTCCCGGTCCGGCAGGTCGTCCCCGGCCTGTACGGGTACGTGTCGGCGTGTAAGTGGCTCGTGGACATCGAGGTCACCACATACGCGGCCGCCCAGGCCTACTGGGTGCCCCGCGGCTGGTCAGCGCAGGCGCCAATCAAGACCGAGTCCCGCATCGACGTGCCCACTGGCCAGAATCCGCTCACCGTCGGCACGAGGGTCGCGATCGCCGGTGAGGCGTGGGCGCAGCACAAGGGCATCGAGGCCGTCGAGGTGCGGGTCGGGAACGGCCCGTGGCAGCAGGCGCAGCTCGCCGCGGTGCCCGATCTCGACACCTGGCGGCAGTGGGTCTACTGGTGGGACGTGGACGTCAGCCCCGGCAACTACCTGATCGAGGCGCGGGCCACCGACAAGACCGGCTATACGCAGACCGCGCTGCAGGAGCCGCCGGCGCCGAACGGCGCGACGGGATATCCCTCGGTGTCGGTCAACGTCGTGAGCTAGGGCGGCGCCCG
>JASHSZ010000623.1 GCA_030040815.1 Streptosporangiaceae bacterium | reverse complement strand
CCGCACTCGCAGCCGGCCGCCCGGCCGCCACCGGAGCCCGCACCGGCTGTCGGTCGCCGCCGACGCGCCTTCGCTCGTGCTCGCGGTGCCGGGCTCGGCGGCCGCCGACACCGCGGGGATCGGCCTCGCCGTGGCCGCGATCGCCGAGCTGTCCTGCCCAGGCGTCGACATCCGGGTCGGTTATCTCGAGGGCGACGAAGCCGCGCTGGCCGAATGCCTGGAGCCCGGAGCTGAGTCAGCCGAGCACGACCAGTTCCCCAGCGTGGTCGTTCCGCTGCTGCTCAGCCCGAGCCTGCGGCTCGACCCTGCCATCCGGCGGCTGACCGGAGACTCGCCGATCCCTGCCGTGCTCGCCGCGCACCTCGGACCGCACCCGCTGGTCGCCGAGGCGCTGCACTCCCGGCTGGCCGAGGCAGGCCTGGTCCGGCGTTCGCGGGCGTCCGGGCTCAGCATCTCCTCCGACGGCCGGGGCATTGTCGTGCTCGCCGACGTCGGCGAGGAGGCCACCAGCGCAGCCGCCGTGGCCGCGGTACTGCTGGCGTCCCGGCTGGCGGTGCCGGTCGTGCCTGCCTCCCTTGGCGACCCGGCGAGCATCGTGACCGCGGTCGACCGGCTCACCGAATCCGGTGCCCAGCGGCCGGCGCTCGCGCCCTGCCTCATCGGACCGGAAACGTCGATCTCGGTCCTCGACGACCTGTCGGCTGCGCTCGGCGCGCCGTGCGCCCCGGCCATCGGCGCGCACCAGGCCATCGGTCAGCTCGTCGCGATCCGCTACGGCGCGGCGCTCGCGGGCCTCAGCCTCGCCGGCTGACCGGTCGGCCGCGGCCGGCCGTACGGCCGCGACATGCACGCCTCGTTCCCTCCTAAAAGGTTCTCGTTGACAGCGCCCACTGGGGTGCGCTGGGCTTGCCAGGTGTGGACCGCACACCGGTTCACATCCCGAACCCAGGGCCGAGAAAGGTGAGGACATGAGCGAGTGGAACGCCATGACCTACGAGGGGAAGGACACCATCCTCCGGGTCGTCCGGCGCGAAGCGGATCAGATGTTTGCGCTGGCCGAGGAGCCGGGGGCGTGGAACGCGCCCACCGCCTGCGAGAGCTGGCAGGTTAAGGACGTCATCGGCCACATCGTGGACACGACCGAGGGCTACTTCGTCTCGTTTGACACGGCCATGAGCGGCGCCGACGCGCCTGCCCCGCACGGCCTGGTGGTGATGCACGAGCTGGCCGGGGCGTCGGCCCAGCGATTCGACGATCTCAGCCAGGCGGAGATGATGGCTCGCGCCAGAGCTGACCTGGACAAGATGATGGGGATCCTCGAGCCGCTCAGCGCGGACGAGTGGACCGGCATGATGGTTCCGCACGCCTACATGGGACCTGTGCCGGCGTTCGTGTACGCGGGCGGGCAGCTCATGGACTACGGCGTGCACACCTGGGACATCCGCCAGGGCAGCGGCCGGGCGCACGCGATCCCCGCGGACGCCGCCGACCTGCTCGTGCCGTTCATGTTCATCATCTGGCAGTCGACCATCCGGCCGGACGCCGACCTGACCCCGTTCCAGATTGGCGTCCGGGTGAGCGGTCGCAACGCAGGCGACACCGTCGTGTCCATCGGCGAGGGCGGCATGACTTACGAGCCCGGCAACATCGACAACCTGCCGGCCGTGCTGGAGTTCGACCCGGGCAGCATGGTGCTGACGGCGTTCGGCCGGTTCAACGGTGGTACGGCGAGTGGCGATCCTGCCCTCGCGGACAGGTTCCTCAACCTCTTCTACCGGATATGAAATCAGCGCAGGTCAGCATCGGTTTCACGCCGTCCGGTCAGGTCCCGGGCCAGCGGACGTCGGGGCTGCCTGCGCCGACTCGTACCAGCTGATCGGGCCGAGCACCGCGGCGGGCGTCTTGTACCGGAGCATGGTCACGTGCTCGCCGTGGTGCTCCACCCGGTCTAGCCCGCGGGCGTCATCGATGGTGCCTGTCCCGTAGGCGTACTTGTGACGCTGCACGACATCGGACGGGTTACAAGTGGTAGCCGTGCGGCCCAGCTGTGTAAGCGCCGCGGGCTGGCGGCTGCTACCAGACGGCGGTGAGGATCGTGCCGGCGATCAGGCACGCCACGCCCCACCACTGCAGGCGCAGGGCGCCGCTAGCCACGCTGGCGATGCTGGCGCGGACGCCGCCACCCACGGGCTGTTGAGGGTCCAGATCGACCTCGATCGCCACCTCCGTGGCGGCGGCTTCCTGTGGCACCAGGATGTCGAGCCCGACTGAGCGTTCGCGAGCCCGTCTGAACTGTTCTTCCTGGCGCATCCGTTCGTCGCGGGCCCCCGACATGCCCGCCACGGCCAGGCAGATGCCCGCGACGAGCAGCACCACGCCCGTCCAGTGCAGGACCGACGTCGCGGCCGCTCCGGTGGCCCCGGCCAGCGCGTAGGCCAGCACCGCCGTGAGTACCGACACCAGCACCCAGACCAGTCGCTGCTCGGATCGGTCCGCGGTGGTAACTGTCATAATGCCCGGAGCGTACCCCGGGCTGCGCTAGAGCGGTATAGCCGGTGTCGGGAGTTGGCAGGGCCAACGTCCGGTCCAGGCCGCGCAGTTCCGCGTGCAACCCCCCGTCCGACGTGGCGGCCGACGGGCCGTCTCAGCGGGTCGCCACCATCTCGCCACCCGCGTCCGCCGACTCCGGAGCGGCTGCCCGCTGTCCCGGTTCGGGCAGGTTGGCCCCCGTACCCGGGACAGCCCGCCGGCTGCGCCCAGCACCACCCCGATCAGGCCAGGACTAATGTGCAGCGCGCACCGCGTATGGCAGGTAGAGCGCGGAGAACATCAAAGTGAAGAAGTTAAGAGGGATCGCGGGCCGGCGCCGGAGCCGCAGCCGCCTCGGCGTCGTACTCGGCCGGGGTGTTGCCGGCCGGAAGCTGATGCTTGGCGACCCTCGCGGTCGGCGTACGGGGCAGCTCGCCGATCTGCTCCCAGTACCGCGGCACCTTGAAGGCAGCCAGCCGCTGGGCGACGTAGGCGCGCAGCTCGGCAAACTCCGGCCGAGTCCCGGCCGCCGCAACGATGAACGCCTTGACTTCCTCCTCCGAGAGCTCGGACGGCACGCCCACGACGGCCGCCTCGAGCACCGCCGGATGGCTCTCGAGTACCTCCTCGACCTCCAGCGGCGACAGGTTCTCGCCCCGGCGCCTGATCACTTCCTTGACCCGGGATACGAACGTGTACGTGCCGTCGTCATTCGCCGTCACCAGGTCGCCGGTGCGCAGCCACGGACCGTCCATGACCGCGGTGGTCTCGGCCGGCATGCCGAAGTAGCCAGGCGTGAGGACCGGGTTGCGCAGCTCCAGCTCCCCCGTCTCGCCAGCGCCCAGCACCGCGCCCGACTGCGACACGACCCGAGCCTCGTTGATCAGCCCGAGGGTTGGATGCTGCCGGATCGTGCCGAGCGTGCCGTACGGTCGCGAGCCGTGCGGCCAGATCAGCCCGTACGGCGACTCGGACAACGCGTACCCGACGACGATCCGCAGCCCGAACCGCCGCTCGATCTCCAGCTGCCGCTCACGCTCCGGGGCCGGCCCGGTGTAGCACAGCCGCAGCGGGGTGTCCGCGTCGTCCGGCCGCTCCGGCTGCCGCATCAGGATCTCCAGCATGGCTCCGATCGCGTTGAATTCCGTCGCCCCGTACCGCCGCGCGATGTCCAGGAACGCGCTGGCCGAAAACCGCCCGGCGAGCACCAGCCCGGCCCCGCAGGCCAGCGATCCCATGACCGAGTACGCGGGCGCGTTGATGTGGAACAGCGGCAGCGTGGTCAGCATCCGGTCCGCAGCGGTGAGCTCCATCCAGAACGGGAAACCCTGGCCCGCCATCGCATACGCCCGGTGCGTCTGCATGACCAGCTTGGACTGCCCGGTCGTGCCCGATGTCGGGATCAGCACGGCGACGTCGTCCGGCCGCAGCGCAGCGTCCGGCAGCCGTGCCGACCGGGCTGCCTCCGCCATCGCGGCCGGAGAGTTCCAGTCGGCCGGGATGACCTGGTGCACGTCAACAACAGAGGGGAACGGCGTCGCCGGTGGCCCGTCCCCGTCCGCCGGGCCGCCGCCGTGTCGGGCCGACGCCACCTGGCCAGCCACCTCCGCGTCGGTGACCAGCAGGCGTGGCTCGACCTGTCGGATCAGGCCCGTCAGCTCGGCTGCGGAGCTGCGCGGGTTGACCGCGACCGCGACCGCGCCGAGCGAGGTCAGCGCGAGCCAGCACAGCAGGTAGGGCGGCGACGTGCTGGCCGTCAGCATCACCCGGTCGCCGCGCCGCGCACCGGCGGCCTGCAGCCGCGCTGCCGTCCCGGCCACGGCGGCGACGGCGCCGCCGAACGTCAGCGAGCCATCATCACTGCGCAGCCAGGTGCCGTCGGGGTTCCGCACGGCCGCCGCCTCGAGCAGCCGCGGAATGGTGCCCGAGTAGTCCGCGACCGCGCCGGCTGCCAGCGGGTCGCATCCGCGAGTGGGTACCGTCACGAAGAGCGGCCAGTCCGGGTGTAGACGGAGGTCAGGTCGTAGTCCTTGTCCGGACCCGTGACCTGCCACACCTCGGTGAACGAATCGTCGGACAGCCAGGTCACGGTAACGGCGTAGCGATCGGCGCGGCATGGGTGCAGCGCGCGGCAACTGCCGGTGCGCAGGTCGAGGCAGTAGAACTCCCGGCCGTCGGCGAACCGGATGTCGGCGCTGCCGTCGCTGCAGCCGTAATAGAGCAGGCTGCGCCTGGCCGACCCGTGATGCCCGCCGAACCTCAGCTCGCCCTGCTCAGTCAGCTCCAGGATGCGGCCGTCCAGGCCGTTGGGCCCGGCCGCGGCCGAGTCGGGTCGCGGCCGGAAGCTCGCCCGCCCGCGGAACGAGCCGGCCACGCCGCTACGGTGGTCAGCGATCTCGCGCACCACGTCCCAGTCACCGGCCAGGTAACCCAGCGTCCCGGCGGCTAGCTGTGGGTAGGCAGCATCCGCGCCGCTGCGGTCCGGCACGGACGTGCACACGAGCGCATGTGCGGTCACGGCCGCACGATACCCGGAGCCACGAGGGACGCTGCCGTGAACCCCCGCGTTGGGACAGCCCGACGCCGATGAGCCGCCGTGGTAGGGTCCGAGCGCACTCACGCGCCACACCCCCAAGGAGGCTCCGCCACGTGTCATCCGTAGCTATTGCCCGTACGCGTCCGCTGGTACTCGGCGACCTGATCGCGGCCAGCCGGGGCAAGGTCGCGCACGCGGTCCGCGACGTGCTGCTCGTGGTGGGCGCCGCCGGCTTCGTCGGCGCGCTGGCGCAGGTCTCAATCCACCTGTCATTCACGCCGGTGCCGATCACCGGCCAGACGCTTGGCGTGCTGCTCGCCGGGACCGCGCTCGGCTGGCGCCGCGCAGCCGCGGCGCTGGCCTTCTACGCGATCGCCGGCGTGGCCGGCCTGCCGTGGTTCGCGGGCGGCACGGCCGGGTACGCGAGCGCGTCGTTCGGCTACATCGTCGGCTTCTTCTTCGCCGCCACCGCGTGTGGCTACCTGGCCAGCCGGGGTGCGGACCGATCGGTGCTCAAGTCGGTCCCGGCGATGATCGCAGCCGAGGTCATCATCTACGCGTTCGGGCTGACGTGGCTGGCCCTTGACCTGCACCTGAGCGCGAGCGCCACGCTGGCCGACGGCCTGACGCCGTTCCTGGCCGGCGACGCGATCAAGGCCGCGATCGCGGCGGGCCTGCTGCCGCTGGTCTGGTCGAGGCTCCCGGCCGGCGGCCGGGACGCCGGGTCGCCGGGCGACTGATCCGGAGCGGGGCAAGTCGCCGCCGACCTGACCTCACTCTTCCTGCACGGGCTTCGCCACGCCGGCGACAACGCACCCGCGGTATCCGACCGCTCAGGCTGTCGCAGCGAACGATTGGCCGCCTATCCAAGCTCGGATCCTTGGCCAAGTGCTGACCGCAGCCGTACCAGGCCCGCGAGCACGTCCAGCTCTGCGGCCAGCGCTGACCGGCCGCGGCGGGTGATCCGCACCCAGGTGCGCGGCCGGCGGCCCGCGTAGCCTTTCTCGACCTCGATCAGCCCGGCGTCCTCCAGCACCGTTAGGTGCCTGGACAGGTTGCCTGCCGTGAGGCCGAGCGTCTCGCGCAGGTAGCCGAACTCGGCTCGCTTGGCCTCGGCCGCGATCGTGAGGATGCCCAGCCGGTGCCGCTGGTGAACGATCTCGTCGAGCCCGTTAGTGGGGTGCTCGGTCACCGGCTCAGCCCTCCGCCGGCTCCGGCTCGGCCGGCGGCCGGGAGCGGCGCTCCACGACCCAGGCGCCCGCTCCCGCGAGCAAGAGCACTAGGGCGGGCAGCAGCACATTCGGCAGCGCGCTCGCGGTCGCGCCAAGGCTCACGCCGAACCAGTTAAAGAAGACGTTCTCGATGTCATACAGGCTCGCCAGCAGCGTCAACCCCAGGTACACAGCCGCGATCACAGCGAGCCCCAGGCTTCGCTCAGCCCATGCCAGGAAGCACAGCCCGAGGCCAATTAGCACGAACGGGAACGTTCCGCGGATC
>JASHSZ010000622.1 GCA_030040815.1 Streptosporangiaceae bacterium | reverse complement strand
CGCGGCCGATGCCCCCATCCGGGTGGCGGACACCGTCATGGACCGGCTAGCCGTTCCGGCGGGAACGACCCCGGTCCGTGCGGCCGAGCCGGACGGCCCTCCCGTCAGGACTGCGCGCCGGCCCAGGCCCGTTCCGCGACCCGGGCGACCCCGGTACGCGCCGCGAAACGTGACGTTCGCCGATGGCCTGGACGGCTGGCTCTTCGGCGGCAGCTTCGCCCAGAACGTCAGCGACTCGCACTGGCATGACTATGAGTGCGTAGCGGAGGACGGAACCGCGGTGGTCGCGTCGGCCGTGCCGGAGCCGGTCGGCTTCGCCATCCTCGGTCAGGAGGTCTACGCCGACGACTACCGAGGCTTCGCACTGGTCTTCCGCGGTGAATTCCGGGTCCCGGCCGGCCGGGCGGGGCTGTTCCTGCGGGTGAACGAGGGGCACGCGATCCGAGGGCCGCTGACCGAGCAGGCCGCCATCGGCGACCCGGACAACAACGTCACCCCGGTCGCTAATGATCCCGGATGGGTACGTCATCAGATTTCCGCACGAGTGCCAGCGGCCGTCGACGCTGTCGTGTTCGGCATCTTCCTCGCGGGCGCCGGCCGGATCGAAGTACGTAACCCCGAGTTGCGGCTCGCTCCCGATGACACCGGCAGGGAACAGGCTATGAGCGCGACGGGCCCGGCCGGGAGGTAGCGGTCACGGGGCCGGATCGGTGCGGAGCAGGCTGCAGATCACGCCGTCCCGCCAGGCACCATCGCGCCACCCAGCGCCGCCAGCTGACCAACCCCGGCCGATGGTCGCCGCAGGTGACGATCAACGTTCCTCCGTCCGGGCCGACCAGGCCGTTGTCATGCCAGCCGCGGCGCCAGCGCCGGAGATCGGTCCAGCCGAACCACTCATGATCGGAATCAAATGACAGGGCTACCGCAACCCGCGACCCGTCCGGCCAGCCTGGCAGCAGGGAACGACCCGCCCGAATATGCCCGACGTGCGCGCGTCAGGTGGCGTCATCCCATTGCCAGGGTGCGACCTTCGCCCATCACCGCATCCTCCTCTGCACGACGCCGGCCGGGAGCGGGTCGGGCGCTGGCCGCCTGGCCCGCGAGCTCACCGCTGCCGGGCCGCAGCATGGCCGCGGCGGGTCAGCCCTCCCACCAGTCGAGCACGCGGAGCGCGCGGAGGGTGTTCCAGCGGCTCGGTTCCCCCACCGCACCGTCAAGCGCGAAGTGGACCCGGCCGGGATGGATGCGGTCGAGCGACCAGCGGCCGTCCGGCTGCTGCTTTGATCGCACGATCTCGATGGCCGCGGTGAGTCGGGAATCAGGCTGGGCACCCGAGCGGCGGAAGTGGTCGAGGGCGCGCAGCACGTCGTAGTGCCAGTAATAGGGGAAGGCAAAGTCTAGATAGTCCGGGTTGACGACCTCGCCGGTGCTCTTGCGGCGGAACAGGCTTCGCTCCAGCAGATACTCCTCCCCGCTGCGCCTGGCCTCGCGCACCGCGCCGAAGCTGCCAGTTGCACGCTCGAATTCGAGCAGCCCGTCGAGCACGGTGAGCGTCGTGTCGAACGAGGAGCGCACTGATCCGTTCTCGGCCTCGCAGTTCCATCCGCCATCTGCGAGCTGTTCGCCGAGGATCCGGTCGACGAGCGGTGAGACGTCCACCCCGTAGTAGGCGCCTGCCTCGATCGTCCTGCCGTTGATGCACGGCTCGACCTCGCCGGCGAAGTACCGCTGCCCGGCGTGCTCCCAGCGCCCGTGCTCGGCGACGAGCGAGATCGCCCGGCGTGCCGCCTCGGACGCCGGATCAAGCCCGAGGATCTGCAACGTCTGCAGGCTGTGCATCGTCGCCGTCCAGGGCTGTCCCGGCTCGCCGCCGGTGTAGGACGCCGGGAAGCAGGCGCCGCCGTCCCACATCCCGTCGACACCCTGGAGTGCAAGCAGGCGGGCGCCCCAGCCCTCGTGCTCCACCCCTGCTCGCTCGGCGGCGACCTCGTCGGGTGCGGCGTGTGTGAGATCGGCCAGCACCTGCCAGCGGACGGCCGGGTCGGAGTCGAGCAGCCAGTCGATCGCGGTTGCAGGGCCAGTCATCGACGGCCCGTCGATGGTGGCGTTCAGGTTCGTGTTGTTCGTCATGGCGCAGACGCTAAGTCTGGTTCCGGACGATCGGCTTCCGGAAGTGCAGGCATCATCGTTGCGGCTGCGGAAATTTCGGAGCGATGCGGCGTGATCCGCGGCGCGATGACCCGATCACCGTCACCCTGTCCCGGCTGAGTACGGCCTCCTGACGTCGTCAATGAGCAGCGGCCGTCGAGCCGTCTAGGCGAGGAACTCCAGCAGTGCCGTGTCGACGTCATCGGAATGGGTCCAGCCGATGTTGTGCGGACCGCCGTCGACCGTGACGAGCCTGAGGTCCTTGATCAGTCCGGGGAGCCGTCTCGCCGAGGCGTCATAGGGCAGGATCCGGTCCGCGGTGCCATGGAGCGCCAGCACCGGGACATCGATCTTCGGGAGGGTCGTCGCGGAAGTCGGTCAGCCAGGTGTCCACGCACGCGTAAGTGGCGACCGGCGAGGCCGTAGCGGACACCGTGAATGCCGCATCCCACGCAGGGTCGCTGATCCGGTCCGGAGCAAACGTGTCGGTGTTGTAGAAGTTATTCAGGAAGTCACCGAAATAGGCGTACCGGTCCCCGGTGATCGCCGCCTTGATCCCCT
>JASHSZ010000621.1 GCA_030040815.1 Streptosporangiaceae bacterium | reverse complement strand
GCGCTGCTAGGCCCGCCCGGCGTGGCGCGGCTCGGCACTCGGCTGGCCGGCGTTGACCCGCGTCGGCGGCTGCCGACGTTCGCGCGCATGACCTTCCGTGACTGGTTCGCCGCGCGTCCCGTCGCAGCCGGCGGCACGCCGGTGGTGCTGTGGGTCGACACGTTCACCAACTACTTCACGCCTCAGGTCGGCATCGCGGCGGTCACCGTGCTCGAGGCGGCGGGCTACTCGGTCACGCTGTCCCGAGACCGCGACTGCTGCGGCCTGACCTGGGTCTCGACCGGCCAGCTCGGCACCGCCCGCGCGGTCATGAGCAGGGCGCTCACGGGCCTGGCTCCGCACCGGCAGGCGGGAACGCCGATCGTCGGGCTTGAGCCCTCCTGCGTCGCGGCTTTTCGCGGCGACGCGCCCGACCTGGCCGACGCGTCGGTCGCGGAGACGGGATCCGCGGTCCGCACGCTCGCCGAGCTGCTGGCCGCGACGCCCGGCTGGCGCCCACCGCCGCACCTGCGCGGACTGCGCGCGGTTGCCCAGCCGCACTGCCACCACCACGCGGTGCTGGGCTGGGACCGTGACGCGGCTCTGCTCGCCGAGGCTGGTGCCGTGGTCCGGCGGGTTGGCGGCTGCTGCGGGCTGGCCGGCAACTTCGGCATGGAGCGCGGGCACTACGAGCTGAGCGTGGCGGTCGCGGGCACCGCGCTGCTCCCTGCCCTGGCGGAGGTTCAGGACGGGAACGGGGTGGTCCTCGCCGACGGTTTCTCCTGCCGGACGCAGATAGCCCAGCTCGCCGGGCGCCGCGCCGTTCACCTCGCCGAGTTGCTCGCCGCACCGCCGCAGGATGACCAGGGTGTCCGCGGGTAACTAGTCGACGATGCTCGCCAGCGCGCTGGCAACCCGCTCGCAGCGAACCAGGTCGGTCGTGAGGCCGATCGTGACCCCCCACAGCCAGTAATCGATCGCTCGCACGAAACCCCAGGCCGCCGCTGCGTCATGGTCGAGCTGCCCGCTCGCGACGATCGTGTCGAGAAGGCTGATGACGGCCTGCGGGCCCGGCAATTCATCGACTCGGGTCCAGAGCAGTTCCGCTGCCGACCGGGCAGGATTTCCCACCGCGGCCTTGGGGTCGATCGCGACCCACGGCTGGCCTGGGCGCTCGCACGCGAGGACGTTGTCGTAATGCAGGTCCGTGTGAACCAGGAGGCGGACTGGATCCTCGGCCAGGCTGGCCGCGAGCCTGCAGGCGAGGGCGACCCAGTCGCCAGGCAGCGGGTCGTGTGACGCGACCTGGCGTGCTTCGAGCGTTGCAGCGAGATCGCGAGCAGCGGCCTGCAGCGCGGGGAAGGGTCGCGGCGCCTCGATGGCCAGTCTGCGGATGAGGGCGCCGGCGATGGCCGCAGCCTCGGCCAGCGGCATGCTCGCCAGCGAGCGCGAGGTGTCAAGGCGCTCCAGAAGCAGCGCGCCGTATGCCAGGTCGGCGTCCACCAGCTCGACTGATCCACGTGCCTGCCAGGCGATCAGCGCGGCTGCCTCGCTGCTGACCTGATCAGGTGGCCAGATCAGCTTCAGCGCGAGAGCACGGCCATCTCTGCGCACGGGCACGACAACCGCGTGGTATCCGTGCCGCACGGCGTCCTCGTCGGTAGTGAAAAGCCACCGGCGCGCCAGCTCGTCGACCATTGCGGGCAAGGCCGCCAGCCATGACTTTCCCGCCGGGGAAGCGGCCGCGGCCATGTCGGTGACCGCCAGATCGCGCAGATCCTGCAGTGACACGGTTCCTCCGCGTAGGCTGACCGGCCCGTTACAGCACTCGCGCGGCGAAGCGAGCACCAGGGTGCAGCGCCGCGAGGGTTGCCGTGAGGTCGTCCCCGGCAGCCTGCAGGCCTGCATCGCCGAGTGCGGCCAGCCCGTCGAGAATGAAGAGGGCGCGCACCGTGGCGCTGGTCACGCGTGTCCGGGCGCACTGCCGCCAGTTCCAGCAGCGGCACGTCACGCCTGCGTCGTCGCGCCAGACCACCTCGCCCGGATCCGGGTGCGCGACGTCGGGCAGGCCGTCCCTCATAGTGTCGAACAGCTCATCGCCGGCCGCGCGAACCAGCCGAGTCGGCCCCCGGTAGCGATCCAGGTCCTCGCCTCCGGCTGGCACCAGGTGCCGAACCGAGATGGCGTTGTAGACGTCGGTAATGCGGTCTATCCGCGGCAGTCCGGCCTCGAGTCGGCGCAGCAGCGCCTCGACGCTGGGCCGGGTTCGGCTCGGCCGGGCGCCAAATGCCTGGTAGGCGGCCCGCCAATCGGCCACCTGCGGCAGTTCTGCGGGCGCCCGTCCGGCGAGCACGGCGCGGCCGCCGTCCTCGGCCTCGCGCAGCAGGGTGTCGGTCGCGTCGTCGGACGGGCCGGGGGTGAGGCCCTCGGCAACGATCAGCAGCGCCGTGTAGTCGGGGCGGAGCGCCCGGACGGCGTCGTCGACGCGGGCCTGGTCGAGCCAGCCGCGAGCGTCACCTCGGTCGTTGCTCATGGGGGCGCCGATACCGTCCTTGCGTGCTCGCATCGTCGGCAGGATTCAGCCCACCGGGAGCGCCACGGCCTGCTTGCCGTAGATTTCGGCGGCGCGCCAGCAGTACCAGGCCACGATGCTGCGGTACGGGCGGTACGGCACGCCGAGGGCATCGAGCTGCTTCGGCGTCGGCATCGGGATGCCCCAGGCCAGCCCGTACCCGCGGCGCACGCCGAGATCGCCGGTGGGCCACACATCCAGCCGCCGGAGCTGGAAGATCAGAAACATCTCCGCGGTCCACTGGCCGATGCCGCGCACGCTCGACAGCTGGGTCACGATCTCGTCGTCACTGAGGTGGGCGAGCCGGCGTGACTCCAGCACCACGCTCCCGTCGAGCACCTTCGCGGCCAGGTCGCGCAGTGACGCGGTCTTGGCTCCCGACAGCCCGGCGGCGCGCAGCGCCGCGTCCGGCAGCGCGACCAGGCGCTCGGGGGAGATGTCGCCATCGAGGGCGGCGATCAGGCGGCTGTGGATCGCGCGCGCGGCTGGGCCCGCCAGCTGCTGGAACGTGATAGCGCGCACTAGCGTGCCGAAGTGCGTCTCGGTCGGGACCGGGAGGGACAGCAGGCCTGCCTCGGCCACCAGCCTGGCCAGGACCGGATCGCGATCTGCGAGCAGTCGCGCCGCCTCGCGCGGGGTGATCTTGTGCGCCCGCGGTGCTGTTCGCGGTGCTTTCGCAGCGACCATGGTCTCTGTTTACCAGCAGCCGCCGACAACCGAGGTGCCTGCTACCGGCTCGGGAGCGATCGCGGCAGCCCGAACCACGGCAGCGCGCCGTTCTCGAACCGAGTCATTGCGCAGATCCGGTCGCCAGCGAGGGCCAGAACGAAGAGACCGATCTTGCAGCGACGAGTATGTCAGCTCGAAGTGGCTGTCCCGGACCGGCGAGCTGGCGGACCGGCTCAACGGCCTGCCCACGTACGTCGTCTCCGCGACGGTGCTCGGCGGCGACGTACCCGGCCAGGTCTCGAAGCTGCGGCAGCAGCTAGCTGGCGACATCGTCGTCATCGGCAGCATCAAGCTCGTGCGCACGCTCATGGAGCACGACCTGGTCGGCGAGCTCCGACTGAAGATCTTCCCGGTCGTGCTCGGCACGGGCGAACGCCTCTTCGGCGAGGCCAGCGACAAGACCCCCGGGCGCCTCGTCCAGGCCCGGACCCTCGGCGGCGGTCTCGCCTACCTCACCTACGAGCGCGTCGGCGTCGCCTCGTACTCCAGCGGTACACCGTGATCGTGGGCCTAGGCATGTTATCTTGTTACCATGGTAACAATCGAGCGAGTGCAGACTGGCCTTCGCATCGAGCGCAACACGCTGAAAGTCCTCAAGGGCCTGGCCGAATACCTCGACGTGTCCCTCGGTGACCTCGTCGAAGGCATCGTCTTGCACGCCCTAGAGGGCAAGGCGTCCTTCGGGCCGCCTGTCGTTGCCAAGATCGATCAGCTCAAGGCGGTCTACGGCCTCACCCTGACCGCCGCCGACGCGCACAAGCTGACGGAGCAGCCATGACTGGCAAGCAGCGGCGGCTGACCGGCCACATCCGGGTCGGCCTCCCGCCCGCCGAAGCGTTCCGCCTGTTCACCCCCCGCGGCGAACAGGACTGGGCGCACGGATGGCGCCCCAGCTTCCCGGCCCAGACCCTCGACGACACCGAGCCGGGAACCGTCTTCGAGACCAGCGCCCACGGCCAGTCCACCGTCTGGCTCGTGACAGACCGGCAACCAGGCAAGCGCATCTCCTACGCCCGCGTGACCCCCGGCGACCGGGCGGGCACCGTGACGATCACGGTCGGCGCCGCCGGCCATCACAGCGAGGTCGCGGTCACCTACCTGCTGACCGCGCTCACCAGCCTCGCCGACGACAAGATCGGCGAATTCGCCGACAACTATCCCGCCTATCTCCAGTCCTGGGAAGCTGCGATCACGGGCTGGCTTCACAACGCAGGCACCGGCCCAGGCCACCACGGCAGCTGACCGCCCCGGCCACCACCACACCTCCGCCTTGACAGCGAGATCACGATCAACCGCTGGAGTGCCAGGCGTCACAAGCCGAGCTGCTCGATCGCCCGCTGGGCCAGCCGGAACTTCTGCACCTTCCCGGATATGGTCAGCGGCAGCTCGTCGGCGCTGACCATGAACACGTAGGCCGGCACCTTGAACCGGGCCAGCTCGCCCCGGCAGGCCGCCATGACTTCCTCCGGGTCGAGTTCGGCACCGCGCTCGGGGACTACCCAGGCGCAGCCCACTTCGCCCATCCTGGCGTCAGGAACGCCAACGACGAATGCCTGCACCACGTCCGAGCGCCGGTTCAGAACCTCCTCGACCTCGGCGGGCATCACCAGCTCCCCGCCGCACTTGTACAGGTCCTTGGCCCGGCCGGTCAGTACCAGCGCGCCGTCGGCGCGGATGTACCCGAGATCGCCGGATCGCAGCCAGCCACCCGGCAGCATGGCCGCGGCCGTTGCCTCCGGCTGCTGGAAGTAGCCAGGCGTGATGACCGGGCCGCGGGCGGCGAGTTCGCCCTCGGTGCCGGGCGGGAGATCGGCGCCACTCACCGGGTCGACCGTCTTGTAGTCGATCACCCGGCCGTCCAGCGCCGGGTCACTCGCGATCCCGCCGGGCTTGGGATACCCCACCGTCTGCTCCAGATCGTCCAGCGGTCCGCCCGGCAGCGTGAACGTGCTGGCGGCGGACGTCTCGGTCATGCCGTACGCGGTGACAAGCTGCTCCACCTCGAGCAGCTTGGCGAGCTCGCTCCACAAGCTGGCTGGCGCAGCCGAGGCGGCCGACATAACCGAGTGCAGGCAGGACACGTCGTAGCTGGACATCCGTGCCGCCGCGACGACGGCGAGGCTCATGGTCGGCACGAACAGCACCTCACCGACCTGGTGCTGCTCGATCGCCGCCAGGGATGCCGCGGGGTCGAACGTCGCCTGCACGATCACGGTGCCGGCGACGAACATGACGGCGATGAGGCCCTCGATGTAGGCGAAGCAGTGGTTGA
>JASHSZ010000620.1 GCA_030040815.1 Streptosporangiaceae bacterium | reverse complement strand
CCCAACCGCTTTTAGCTGGTCGGGATGGCGGGATTCGAGCCCACGGCCTCCTGCTCCCAAAACAGCCTCAGCCGACCGCCAGACACCGCTCCACCCGGCCGTATATGGCGTCTACCTGCGAGGATAGTCGCTGAACGCCGAGGCAGCTGCTGCCGCCCTACACTGGGTTAGGTCTCACACCCCGCTGACGACGCCACGCAGACTGCAATGGGCCCGAAAGCGCGCCGACGGGTTGGAGCCCTTACTAGCGAGTCACGGTCTGCCGGTCCGGGAAGACCTCGCTCAGCCGCCCGGTCTTTACGTCGTAGACGAACCCCCGGACTGGGACATCCGGCGAGATCCATGGATGTGACCTGGCCTTCTGGATCTGCTCCTTGGTGTTCACCTCGGCGTCGGTGAAGCTGTAGAACTTTGCCGGCGCAATCGGCGCCTCGCCTGTGTCCTTGCGGAGCCGGTTCTCCATGTCGCTGTCGGTGAACCTGAGCATCCCGCAGTCGGTGTGATTGATGATCATTATCTCTTTGCTGCCCAGCAGCCTGGTCGACAGGACGAGCGAGCGGATCGAGTCGTCATCGATCACGGTGCCGAAGTTCCTGATCATGTCGGCATCGCCCTCGGCGAGACCCAGCATCTGCTCGATGCCGCTGAGCCGGGGGTCTGCACAGGTGACGATCGCGATCTTGGGTGCCGGCGGCTTCCCGCGGGCGGGATCGTAGCCGCTGGCCTTGGTCGCATTGGCGCTCAGCGCCTCATCGATGAGACTCATGAAGCTTTCCTCCCCCGGGGCGTGCCAGCTCTCGCCAGGCTCGCCGGATCAACCGAGTATCCATCCGACCCAGTACCCCGTCCCCTGGGGCGCTATCCCGGTCACCCGGCACCCGGACGGGAGGCGTGCTCCGCCAAGTCATGACCGTGTGCGGTCAGGGCGCCGACCCGCCGGCGATCCAGCGCTGGAAGATGGCGACTTGCTCCGGCGACCACGCTCCGTCGCAGGGCATCGTCCCGTCGCGGAGGCGCGACAGGATCGCGTCCTGGTGCGCCCGGACATCGCCGTAGGACCACAGGTCGATGTGTTTGACCATCGACTCATGATCCATCTCGCGGAACATAGGACGGACATCACGCTCGAAGCTCAGCCCCGTGGGCGAGTCCGGCCGGCTCGTCATCGGCTTCTCCCGCCATCGTGACAGTGCGACGCTTCCCTCATCAGCAACCGCATCGGCCAGAGCATCTCCCTGGCCACGTCGCGCCAAACTTGCCCGCTCCGCAATCGCCGCCGACGTCACAGATCAGATATGACGGCGGCCGACGCGGGGTCTGCCCTTCGGCAACCAACTGCCGATGACCTTGCGTCCCCCGAAGTAGGCATGCACGTGGGCTTTAAAGGCTTCACCCCGGGTGGTGTTGTCAGGCGGGTCGTTTCTGAAAGCGGCCCTCAAGCTGGTGCTCGATCGAGATGGCCAGCAGACCCTGGCACCCGACCTCCTACGATGCCGATAGCCATATCCGAAGGCAGTTCGCGCCGAGGCAATGTCGAACGTATACCAGGGTCTTACCGGGGGAAGCTGGCTAGGTCGGCGAGGGCCTGGTCGACGGCATCGGGCACGCCCTGGAGGAGCAGGCGCCGGAACGCCTCTTCTCCCGCGGCGGCCCTTGCCCGGATATCAGCAGCGTGAGCATTCATTCGCGCTTCGACCAAGGCCAGAAAGTCCGCGATGGTTCCTGGCCAGCCGTAGATGGCGAGGAACAGGCCCAGACGGCGAGGCCTGGCCGCGAAGTCAGTGAACCCCTCGGCAGGAACGACGGACCGGAGCTGCAGGGGTACCCAGGCGAAGCCGGCCAGGGCCACATCCCACTCCGCCGTGGCGGGCCCGGCGAAGTCCCAGTCGAAGAACCCGGTGAGCGTGCCCCGGTGCCAGGCGGCATTGTGGGTCGTCACGTCATTGTGAGCGACGATCAGGCCCGGCGACCACGTGCCGCCCCCGCGCCAGATGGCACCGGAGGGCGGGACGAAGCCGGCGACGATCTGGTGGAAGTCGCGCAGCCAGCGGGCGACCTGGATCAGCGTGTCCTCGGCGTGAACCCAGGCCGGCCGTGGCTTGCGACGCTCGATGGTCTCGCCCTCAAGGAGGGTCAGTACCTCTCGGCCCCGCTCATCTAACCCAAGCGGCCGCGGTGCGCTGGTGAACCCGTGGTCCGCCAGGTAGGCAAGCAGCGCGTGCACGGCAGGCGTCCACGGGCCGGCCTGGCGGCGGACGGTATCCCCGACCCGCACGGCCCCGTCAACGTAGCCGCCCTCAAGCCGCTGCTCGGCCATGGTGCACATGCTGGCATAGCCCCGCCTGCCGGGGCATGCCAGTTTCATGGCCGCCAACAGAGCCTTGCAAGATCGCGAGCTTGTGGCAAACGTTTTCGCTGACTTGCTTATGCATGCCGCGCAGCTGGCCAATTCCTACAGCCTTGGATTTCGACTCCGCGCCGGCCGTCGTTACCGGCGCAATGCTGAGCGCTTCGTGCCAGTGGTCTCGTCAGGCCGAAGCATGGAGCCAAACGGGGAGCCAACAACGACAGATAGCGAGCCGCGTCGAGCAACGTGCAGCCGAATTCGCGCTGCTCAGCGGCTCATCGGGCCGTTGTCAGCGACGCCTAGCGATGGCCGGATCGTGACTGGGGGTCAAGGGGGCGCGGGTTCAAATCCCGCCGTCCCGACGTAGACATTTTTCGAATAGAGATACCCTAAGGCTGGCCTTAAGGGAGCCAATCTCTCTTCACAAGATGTCTCTCCGGCGTTCTCGCAACTGGGGCCAACTGGCCCCTGCCGTGAAGCGGGCGAATATGCGCGCCGGCCAAGGCCGTCGGATGGCCCCGCGCCTTCGGGAGTTATTGCACACGGTACGGCGCGACGGAATCATGCCCCACTCGGATATGTCCGTCAAAGCGGGCACCTCAGATGGTCGAACGTTGCCGGCAAACGCCGTTCCCTCAGCCACGATCTGAAAGCCAGCGGCTGGGTATCCGAGCCGCCAGGAGTCGTCACAAGGGAACGGTGCTTGCAGCAGTTGACCTCGCTTGGAACGGCCCGATCCGGACCTCTTCGCTCGAAGTCGTGAATGTCGCTTGAGGACTCAACTGTCGGGCGTGACCGCATCCAGTCGGCGCCGAACCTCCGACGTGTTCACGCCGAGAGCGCCCAGCAGCACCGCCGCAGGATCTGGCGGCTGGAGAGCGAGGATCTGGGCCAGCACCTGCTGGGCCGTGACCTGGCCCTTGCGGCGGTTGGGCCTGACGGCTTCCTCAAGCACTTTCTTTGCCACGGGCGTCATGCGGAGGCGATCTTTTGTCGCGATGTCTCTGAGCCTCGGCTTCTTCGGCACGGCGCGCATCGGCAGTGCGGGAGCGTCGGTGCCTGACCCCA
Source organism: Streptosporangiaceae bacterium (assembly GCA_030040815.1). Next base: position 804 of record JASHSZ010000620.1, on the reverse strand, counting down.
TGCCCAGGGCAGCCAGAGCTTCGTGATCGAGCGACTCAAGGGCCTGGCGAGCTTGCTGCAGGCTCACGCCCAGCACGACTTCGACCGAGGAATCCTCCAGCAAGGCGAGCAAGACGTGATCGGTGCCAGTTCGGCGATCACCCCGGCGACGAGCCTCCTCACTGGCCTGCAGATATATGGCCCAGGGGTGAAGCACCTCTGGCACAACGGATTCGGTGGTCACGATGACTCCTTGTTGTACTTGGTGTGCACGGATTGGCGGGTGACGCCCAGAGCGTCTCCGATCTGCTGCCACGACCAGCCCTTATCCCGGGCCGACGCGACCTGGCTCGCTTCGACCCTCTCAGCCAGGCGATGGAGCGCCAGCGAGGCGCGAAGCCCAATTGCAGGGTCATCCGACGAAAGACTCACACTGAGTTCTTCGAAGTCCATGCCTGTCAGTTTAGACTGACATCCTTGATGTGTCAATCTAAACTGACACGGCAGATCGTCAGACCGTGGTGCCCCAGATGGCCGGGTGATGAACACATGTTTTTCGGGCTCTGGCGACCGGATGCTTGCTCTCGCTAGCGGTTGGAATACCTCCGGCGGATCGGCCCCCCGAGCATCTTCCCGCGGACCAGTCCGACGACTCCGGCGTCCTCGGGCGCCCCAGAATGCGGGAACAACATTCCGGCTGAGGGTGTCACATACCGTCGGCTCGGTGTCCCCCTATTTCGCTGTCGGAGAACCGGAGTGCGAACTTCGCGACCTGTCTGGAACGGACGCGTGCACGGAGCAACGCCGGGCCTCCGGATACATACC
>JASHSZ010000619.1 GCA_030040815.1 Streptosporangiaceae bacterium | reverse complement strand
TCACCAGTCTCGCCGCACGCGGCGATGTAACCGTCGAACTGGTCGTGGACCTGCCCAAGCGACCCTCCGCCGCCATCGAGACAATCGCGTACTTCTGCGCCGCCGAGCTGCTGGCCAACGTCGTCAAGCACAGCGGCGTCCAGCATGCCACGGTGGAAGTGGCCCACACGCCCGGGCTGTTGCGGCTGCGGGTCTGCGATGACGGCTCCGGTGGCGCCCGCGTCGAGGACCGCGGCGGACTGGCCGGGCTCGCCGAGCGGGTGGGGATCGTGGACGGCAGGCTGCAGGTCAGCAGTCCACTGGGTGGGCCCACGGTGGTCGCCGTCGAGTTGCCGTCGCACGCCTGAACGGACCGGAGCTCCCGATGCGGATCGTGATCGCCGAAGACTCGGCCGTGGTCCGGGCGGGCCTGGCCGAGATCCTGGCCGACAGTGGCCACGAGGTCGTCGCCGGCGTTGGCAACGCCGACGACCTGCTCGCTGCAATAGACCAGTACCAGCCGGACGTCACGGTAGTGGACGTGCGGATGCCGCCTGGCTACACCGACGAGGGCCTGCGCGCCGCGATCGCCATCCGCCGCGACCACCCCAGGACCGGGGTGCTGGTGTTCTCGCAGTACATCGAGACCCGCTACACAGCTGACCTGCTCGGCGCGGCGTCCGGCGGCGGCGCGGCGGGCGTCGGGTACCTGCTCAAGGACCGGGTCGCCGACGTCGAGGAGTTCGTCGAAGCACTGAGCCGGGTGGCCGCTGGAGGCACCGCTCTCGATCCGGAGGTCGTGACGCAGCTTCTCGGCGCCAGCCGCCGCACCGACGGGCTCGGTACCCTCACGGCCAGGGAACGCGATGTGCTCGCGCTGATGGCCGAAGGCCGTTCCAACGCCGCGATTGCTGGGATCCTGGTAGTTTCCGAGCGGTCGGTAGAAAAGCACGTCAGTAACATCTTCGGCAAACTCGGCCTGGCCCCCTCAGACGCTGACCACCGCAGGGTGCTCGCCGTCCTCCGCTACCTGGAGTCATGACCCTGGCGCCTGCCTCACATGATCACTGGCAACAAGACCGCCGCCGCTCGGGCTCGCCCGGCCTGCGGTTCCTCGTGTGGTGCGGCGGAGCATCGGTTGCCATCCAGCTGCGGCGCCCATCGCTGTCGAGCGCGACGAAAACGGCAGGGTCGTCTACGTCCCGGAGTGCTGCTGCGCGCGCTAGTTGTCAATGAGGGTGCTGCGGATCAGGCACATGAACGGCTGCCCGCGTGACCGCGAGATCAGCCAGCTGCTCAACCGCCAGTAGCGGGTGTTGGCGCACTGGTGGCGCACGATATTGGTGGAGGCCCGGCACCTGCGGGAAGTGCCAGGCCTGTGACCTGGAATAACCGTCGAGCCGCCTGTCGGAATCGAACCGACGACCTATTCATTACGAGTGAATCGCTCTGCCGACTGAGCTAAGGCGGCGCACGCACGGTGAACCGTCCGGGCCAGTGGATTCTATCGGCCCCCGCCCGGTCCCCGCTCATCGCCGTGCATCGCCTCGTACGCCTTCCGGGAGCCGCACACGCTTGCCTTCGGACACGAGGTGTGCCTGCCGTCCGCGGCCAGTTTGACAATCACCTGCTCTGCCGGGACGTTGTGACCGACAACCGTCCCCGGCCCGTCGGGTGTGTAGACGGCTACGCCGTGGGCCGGCGCGGAGGCGTGAAATTCCTGGTAGAGCGGGTGCTCGTACTTCAGGCAGCACATGAGGCGCCCGCACGCCCCGGCGATCCGCAGCGGGTTCACCGGCAGGTCCTGGTCCTTGGCCATGCGCACCGAGACGGGCTCAAAGTCCTTGAGGAACGTCGCGCAGCACAGATCCCGGCCGCACGGGCCGATCCCGCCCTGCAGCCTGGCCTCGTCCCGCGGGCCGACCTGGCGCAGCTCAACCCTGCCCCGCAGCCTGCCCGCGACGTCCTTGACAAGCGCGCGAAAGTCCACCCGATGTGGCGCGCTGAAGTAGATCGTGAAGGCGTTCGTCTTATCGACGTAGTCAACTCCGATGATCTTCATCGGCAGGCCGTGCTCCCGAACCAACCGCCGGATGGTGACCCGTGCCTCGGCACGGCGGCCGCGGTTCACTTCGTCGCGGCTCAGGTCCTCCTCGGCGGCTAGGCCGACGCACACCGGGAGGCCGGTGATCTCGTCGTCGACCCACTGCGGCGCCCAGATGCACTCCGCGACCTCAGGGCCAGTGTCGGTGGGCACGAGCACCTTCGTGCCGACGGCGGGCTGGTACGGCCCCGGATCGAGGTAATACAGGCGCCCGTTCCGCTGGAAGCTCACCGCCATCATCATGCCCATGCGCCAACATTACGGCGAGGTAACGGCTCGCGTCTGCCTGCCGAGTACCCCAATCCCGGCAAAACAGCGCCTTTCCGCCGCATGGAGGGAACGGGGCGGTCGTGGGTGCCGCTCTGTTATCGCGTGCGCAGTAGCAGAGCGGCACCCATGCAGTTAGGGCCGCGGCCGTCCGCGGCGCCGACTACCTCAGCGCGAGCGTCAGTTCCTCGACCGCCAGCAGCGGCGCCGCATTGGCCTGCAGCCGCTGCCGGCAGCGGAGGACGGACTCGATCCGGCGCACAGTCGTCGCAGGCCCGTCCTGGGATGCGAGCCTCTGCAGCTCGGCGGCTCGCGGCTCGTTCGCCAGCTCGACCGACGCACCGACCTGCACAGCCAGCACGTCGCGGTAGTACGCCGCCAGGTCGAGCAGCGCACGATCCAGAGCGTCGCGCTTGAGCCTGGTCGCCCGGGACTTCTGCCGTTCTTCCAGCTCGCGCAGTGCGCCGGCACCGCTGCGCAGCGCCGTCGCCACGCCCTTGCCAGTCGAGCCGTCGCCGAAGGCACGCCGGAGGGCCAGGCGCTCCGGCTCGTCCAGCTCTTGCGTCACGGCGGCAGCCTCCGCATCGGCCGCCTGCACGAGTCCGGCTGCTGCCCGCACCGCCTCGCCCACGCTGCTGAGCCGACTGGGTACGCGCAGCACCTCGTCCCGGCGGCTCGCGGCTTCCGCGTCGGTCGCCAGCCGCCGTGCCCGGCCGATGTGCCCCTGGGCAGCCAGGGCGGCGGCTCGGGCCCGCTCCGCCGCCACACCCTCGCGCACCAGCACGTCGGCGACGGCCGCCGTGCGCGGCGTCACCAGGGTCACCAGCCGGCAGCGCGACCTGATCGTCGTTGGCAGGTCATCGGCGTAGGGGGCGCACATCAGCCACACGGTTCGCAGCGATGGCTCCTCGATCGCCTTCAGGAGTGCGTTCGC
>JASHSZ010000618.1 GCA_030040815.1 Streptosporangiaceae bacterium | reverse complement strand
CGCGGGTGCCGCGCTGGCTGCATCGGCTGCGGCCGTGAAGCGCCGCGGTGTGGGGTGCCGCGACCGGGCGGCCCGCGGCACCCCACACGTCTCCACGCAGGCTGCCCTGGCTGGTGTGGGAGGTCGGCCAGGGACGTCCGTACGCAGGTTGGTACGGCACCGGGCGTACCACGGCGGTGCGCCCAGGGAACGGAAGGAACAGGGTGTCCATGTATCTCAAACCCCCCAAGTCTCGCCGACGCCGGGCCCTTGTCGGCCTGGTAGCGGTTGGCGCGACGGTGCTCGGCATCGCCGGCGCTGGCCTCGCCACCGCGGGTTCCGCGTTGGCGGACCCGGTGAGCAACTACGTCGGTGTCGGCTCGAACACAACCCAGGATGCAATGAATGCCTTCGCCGCGGTACTCGGTGACGGCACCGTCGGCTCCTACGACGCGGTGGATCCGCTCACCGGTGACTCGTACAACGGCACCCCAGCCGATGACGTCGAGATATCGCCAGAGAAGGAGCCGTTCGGGGTTAGCAACTCCACCGGTAGCACGACCAAGTGCGACTTCACCCGGCCGAACGGCTCGGGTGCGGGCGTTGCGTCGATGGAGTACACAGTCAACCCGAACTTCGCCAACACCAGCCTGCCGGGGGCTCCGAACGGCGGCACGCAGGAGCCCGGTTATGGCTGCATCGACTTCTCCCGGTCGTCCAGCGCACCGTCGACCAACGCCGACGGTGACCTGCTGTACATCCCGTGGGGTGGCGACGTCCTGGCCACCGCGACGGGCAGCTCTGCCGCGAGTACATCAGTGACGGTCGACAACGAGACGGTCACCTCGGAGCCGACGGCGATCACCGAGGCTGGCGAGTTCAGCGAGACCGACATGAAGACCTTCTACAACTGCACGGACGTCCTCACTCAGGGCACCACGGATTACACCACCGTGACCGTGCCGGACGGCGACACCTACGGCGAGTCCGGCAGCACGACCTACTACGTCCGTACCACGTCCATCACTGCACCGCCGACCAGCGAGCCCGCCGCCATCCCCGTCGACCTGGAAGTCCCGCAGTCGGGATCCGGCACGCGGAACACCTGGCTCACGGACCTGACCGGCAGCACCACGCTGCCGGCCTGCGTCAACCAGACGATCGTTAACGCGGCGACCGCGGACTCCACCCTCGACGGCACCGCGGTCGAGGAGAACGACGGCCTGGTCTACACCGTCGACCCGAACGCCGTCGGGCCGCTCTCAGTCGCACAGGTCATCGCCCAGTCCGCTGGCTACGGCCAGTGGCGGCTCGGCACCGCGGTCGTCAACGACATGGCCACCGCGGGTGCGCCAACCACTCCCATCGCGCCCTACACCGGCACGCTGGGCAACTACACGGCCTCCGGCGGCACCTCGACCGGGAACGCGAAGATCAACGCCATGTACCCAATCTGGCGCCTGGTCTACAACGTGGTGCTGGCCGGCCGCATTCTCGGCACCCCGGGAACTAGCGGCAGCAATGGCACCGTCCAGTACCTGGACGGCAACGGGAACGAGGACGGCACCTACGACGCCGGCCTTGCCGCGCTGTTCTCCGGCACCGGCTCCGCGCTGTGCTCGGACAGCGTGCTGATCGGGCACTACGGGTTCGCCACGCTCCCGCAGGACACCCAGGCCGGGGAGACCGTGGACTGCGGCGACACCTCGTCCGTCGAGCTGGCTGTGCCGGACCTGACCGTGGGCGAGCCCTCGGGTTACCCCGCCCCGTACTAAATTCCCCGCCGTGGCCCGCGGAGGGACACGGCCGGCTCCTTAGGCCGGTGACCGCTCCGCAGGCCACCTGAGACCGCCGGGTGCCTGCCCGGACCCGGAATGCCCGGGCAGGCACGCGGCCATCGTCCCACAGCCGGGACGATCCGCCGTCGGCCGCGCAGCTGCGCGAGCCGGCTAACAGGAAGGGGAGAAATCCCGCAGATGAAAGGTCTCAAACTGAAATGGGCGAGCACCGGGCGGCTGGGCCGCACGGTGCTCACGCTCGGAGCGGCCGGCGCATGCGTTGGGGGGATGCTGCTCATCGCGGCGCCCGCGAACGCCGTGGTCGGCACCGACCCGACGCTCGGCACGGTGGAACTGAGCCCGACCACAGGGACCTCGGCTACCACCACGACCTGGGGCACGGCGGACGGATGCCCGACCGGCTTCCAGGACACAGCTGAGCTCCAGGAGGTCAACTACGGCAGCTCGCCGGCCTCGTTCACAACGGTTTCCGGTGTGGTGAACCTGTCCGGCAGCAGCGCGATCGCGGCCGGGCAGGGTCTGGCAGACACGGTCCTCAACCTGCTCTCTGACGCCGACGTGCCAGATGGCGGCAGCACCGAGTGGGTAGTGAAGTGCTCGTCGGTGGCCAGCGCTCTCGGCACGGTCGCCGCGGGCACTGCCGTTTACTACCAGGACATCGAGGTTAGCCTCAACTCGGCTGGTACCTCGTACTCGGTCAGCACGCCTGCGCCGGCCGTGAACACAACCACTGTGCTGTCGGCCAGCCCGACCTCGGCCACGGTGGGTGCGACTGTCACCCTGACCGCGACCGTGACCGGAGCTAGCTCCAGCACCCCGGCCGGCACGGTGACGTTCTTCAACGGCACCACGGCCATCAACTCCACTCCGGCGCCCGTGACCTACTCCGGTACTACCGGAACGGCCACGACAACCACGACGTTTGCCGCAGCGGGCACGGAGTCGCTGTCGGCGACGTTCACGCCAACCAACACTGCTAGCTACAACGCATCCACCTCGGCTACCTTGTCGTACACGGTGGTTGCGTCGGGCACCCAAACGGCCGGCACCGTTACGACCTCGGTGACGATCGGTCAAACCGGTACCTTCTCCATCACGATTCCCACCACTGCGGCCACGCTGACTCTGAACTCCACCGGAACGTCGGCCACCGGGAGCCTGGGAACCGTCATGGTGTCGGACTCCCGCAACACCTACCCTGGCTGGGCGGTGTACGGCGAGGAGACCACCAACTTCGTCGGCTCGAGGCTGCCGGCCGGCGCCACGATCACCTCCATTCCCAGTGACGACCTGGGCTGGACGCCGGCCGGCACCGTCGAGGGCGGGGCCACGCTCGGCCCGTCGTCGGCGGACATCGGCGTGACTGCAGGCCCGGCGGTGCTGGCTGAGGCGCTCGCGGGTGCGGGCTTCGGAACCGACGCCCTTGACCCGACGCTGACGCTGACCATCCCGGCGGGCACGCCGGCCGGTACCTACACCGGTGGCGTGGTCATCACCTACATCGAAGTCGCCCCGTAACCAACGGGGACGATTTCGCCCTGCTGACGGAAGCGCCGGGGCCCGCTCGCTGCAGCTGGCCCCGGCGCGAGCCGGGAGGAACTCCGGCCAGCGACAGTGCTGACCGGAGTTCCTCCTCGGCCGTCCGCCAGCGACACCAGTTCGCACCGACACAATGCGTGCTGCGGAACTCGCGGCACGATTCGCTCTTTCCAGCCCCGGCTCGCCGAGCCCCGCGTGAATGGACAGTCTCCGCCGATGAACACCTCCCATCCGCACCGCACCGCGGCACGGTGGCGCCCGGCCGGCCAACGCTCGGCCATGTCGCGCCCTGGCCGCGGGCAGATCCTGACCGGTGCGCTTCTGCTGGCCGTCATCGGCACGGCCGCTGCTCAATCGGGCCCAGCCGCCATGGCCGCGCCATCCTCAACCGCCGGGGCGGCCGCCGGCGAGGCAAAGCCAAGCTCCAGCCCGGCGCCCGGTGGGATCTCGTTCTCGGTGTCCCCGGCCACCGCCACAGCGCCGGACCATCGGTCCACCTTCAGCTACAGCAACGTGCGGCCCGGGTCGACGATCTCCGATCACGTCGCAGTGCTCAACCGCAGCAGCCAGTCGGTCGCGTTCACGGTCTACGCCACCGACGCGACCGGAACGACCTCGTCGGACGTGCTGATGCTGCTGCCGCCCGGCCAGACGCCGACTCAGATCGGCGCGTGGGCGAAGTTCTCGCACGACGTCGCTCAGCTGTCGGTCATCATTCCGGCAGACCGGGGAGTGATCGAGCCCTTCACGATCACGGTGCCGCGGAACGCCAACCCGGGTGATCACGTCGGTGCCATGATGGCCTCGGTGACGGTCACGCGGAAGACCAAGACCGGAACCGGGGTGAACGAGACCTCGCGCATCGGGGTGCCGATCCTGCTTCGGGTCATCGGCCCCTTGCACGCGGCCATGCGAGTGGAGTCGGTCTCCGTCAGTTACGCCGGCGCCTTCAACCCGCTGAACGATGGCCTGGCAACCGTCACCTATGCCGTGCAGAACACCGGCAACGTGCTGCTCGCCGGAAGCCAGAACGTCTCCGTCAGCGGACCGTTCGGCTCGGTGACCGCGAGGGTGAAGTCCCTGCCAGTCGTGCTGCCCGGCGACTCGGTCCGGATTACCACGACCGCCGGCTACCTGTACGGGATGGGTCCGCTGACCGCGCACGTACGCCTCGGGCCGGCTGCCGCGCCCCACGAGCCACGGCTAGCCACGCCGCTGGCCGAGGTGACGGCGAGCGCGTCGACATTCGCGGTGCCGTGGGCAATCCTACTGATCCTGATTGTCGTTGTCGGTGGAATTGTCGGCTGGACGCGGTGGCTGCGCTACCGTCAGCGTCAGCTGCAAGCACACGTGAACGCGGTGGCAGAAGGCGTCCGGCGCGAGACCGAGCAGCGCCTCCTGGGGTCTCGCAAGTCGACGCCGCCGGGGCAGGCATGACGCTCGTCGCCTCGCCAGCGCCCGGCACGCCGGGCGCTGGCGAGGGCGCTGGTACGTCCCGGCCTGCGTCGCCGAAGCCCGGCGGCAAACCGCGGCCGTGGGCGGAGCGGGCGACGCTGATGCGGGTGATCGCCGCGACGACGGTGCTGACCCTCGGGCTGAGCCTCCTCGCGTTCGCGGCGTACGTCGCGTACTTCTCCCGGTGGCATTACGACCGGGTGCAGACCGAAGACTACGCGTCGTTCCGGGCCGAGGTGGCGCAGGGGATCGCGCCCGTCGGCCAGACTCAGCCGACCAACCCTAAGAAGGCGCTGGCACCTGGGACGCCGGTCGCAGTGCTGCGCATTCCCGAGATCGGCCTCACCGCCGTCGTCCTGGAAGGCACGAGCAACGCCGTCCTTGAGGACGGTCCGGGCCGCCTCCGCGACACCGAGCTGCCTGGTCAGGTCGGGATCAGCGAGATCCTCGGCCGCCGGGCAACCTATGGCGCGCCGTTTGCCCGGCTCGGCAGCCTGTCTCCCGGCCAGGTCTTCACGGTGACGACCGGGCAGGGCGTGGCGCGTTACCGGGTGATCGATGAGCGGCTGGCCGGTGATCTGGTCCCGCCGTACTCGCCGAGACAGGGACGGCTGATCCTGGCCACTGCTGCCGGCCCGGCCTTTGTGCCGGATGGCGTGTTGCGCGTCGACGCGAACCTCATCTCGAAGCCGCAGCCCGCGGCCCCGACGGTGGTGTCTGCTGCCGACCTCGCCGCGGATGAACAACTGCTCGGGACGGACCCGCTGGCCTTGGTGCCGCTCGTGCTCTGGGGAATGTGCCTGGTGGCCGCGGCGATCGGGGTCGGCTGGCTCGGCCAGCGCTGGGGTCGCCGACAGGCCTGGATCGTCGGTGCGCCTGTCCTCGGCTTTCTCGGCCTTGCCGTGGCGGATCAGGCAGTCCAGTTGTTGCCGAATCTAATGTGAGTCCGAACGCGCCATGACCTCTGCCACGCCACTACCGCCCCCGTCACCGGATAAGGACTATGCCGACGTGACCGATCGATCTGAGGACGATATCGCCGACCCGGCCAACGGGCCCGCCCCGTCGCAGCCTGACCTGGCGAAGTGGCGCCGGCGGCGGCGCGCAGGCAACTCGCGGCTACCGCTGCCGGACCCGTCCGGCGCGCTGCCCGAGACGCGCGCGTTCGGAGCTGTGCGGGGCGCCCTGGCCTCACTCGAGGCCAGGGACATCACCGCGTGGTTCGGCGACCACATGGTCCTGGAGCGTGTCTCGCTGACTATGGCGGCCGGTCATGTGACCGCGCTCATCGGACCCTCGGGCTGTGGCAAGTCGACGTTCCTGCGCATCCTGAACCGGATGCACCAGCTCGTGCCCGACGCGGCGATGGCAGGGGAGGTGCTGCTCGATGGCGTTGACATCTACGACGCCTCGCAGCCGCTCACCGAGGCGCGCCGGCAGATCGGGATGGTGTTCCAGAAGCCGAACCCGTTCCCGGCCATGAGCATCTACGACAACGTCGTAGCTGGGCTCAAGCTGACCGGGGCGAAGGTCAGCCGGTCGGCCAAGGACGACCTGGTCCAGGAGTGCCTGACGAAGGCTGGGTTGTGGCGCGAGGTGCACGACCGCCTGCGCCAGCCGGGCGGCGCTCTCTCCGGCGGGCAGCAGCAGCGCCTGTGCATCGCGCGCTCGCTCGCGATCCGGCCCCGTGTGCTGCTGATGGATGAGCCGTGCTCGGCGCTCGATCCCACCTCCACAAGGGTCATCGAGGAAACCATGGCTGACATGGTCAAGGACGTAACGATCGTGATCGTCACCCACAACATGCAGCAGGCCCAGCGGGTCTCCGATCAGTGCGCCTTCTTCCTCGCCGAGCAGAACCAGCCCGGTTACATCGTCGAGCACGGCGCTACCGAAGCGATGTTCGAGAACCCCCAGGATCCCCGCACATCGGACTACGTCAACGGCAGATTTGGCTGAGACAGAAGTTCGCGCTGCTCTCACCTGCAGTACGCGATGAGTTAGGAGTTCAACTTGTACATTCCGGTCATGTTCGCGACTCAGGTTGTTGGTTCGGGTTCTCCGCGAGGCACCGGGATCAAGCAGCGAAAGGCCTGGCGACGGCGCAGGCTGGCGGTGCTGGCTAGCGCGGCTGCGCTGGCCGTGGTCGTGCTCACTTCCTGCTCCGGTCAGACCAACGGCTCCTCCTCCGCCGGTGAGGGTGCCGTCGGTGCCAGCCACCCAGCTGCGGACAACAGTTATGGGCCTGGTCACGCTGCCCAGCCCTTCGAGACCGTCGGCTCGATCGGCAGCGAGCCCGGCAAGCTGATCCTCAAGCCTGCCAGCGGCTCCACAAGCGTGTCGCCGACCTGGTACACGACCGACGCCTGCCCCGTCGGGTATCAAACTTCTGCACAGCTCGATGCCGCCATGTACGGCTCCACGACGGACTTTCAGTGGATTTCCGGCACGTACAACCCTGGCAACAGCCCGATTCCGCCCGGCCAGCACCTGCAGTTCAACTCTTCGGTGGCGGAGATTCAGCAGGTGACCAACACCCCCGATGGTCAGACCGACATGTGGGTCTTGCGGTGCGCTGCACTGAACAGCGGGTTGGGTAACAGGGAGTTCGTGCAGTACGTCCTCGTCCACATCTCGGCGGACGGAAAGACGTACACGACGTCGAGCTGATCACCCGCGCTGCCTGGCGTGGTCCGCCGCTAGGTACCGAACGCGACGAGCTTCGAGTGCTAGCTCGCCCGGACGGCATTCAGGGCTGGCGGTTCGCCGTCCCCGTCAAGGCTTAGCGCCGCCGCGACCGTGACCTCCTGCTCCGCGGTCCCGGATGCTGCAAGCGACCGGTCCGCGCGCCACTCGTCGAAGGCCATCGCGAGCAGGCTCGGCACGAGGTCGGTGGACCGGCGAACGACCCACGCGGTGCCCTTGGTGGCCATCCACGCGAGCTGCTCGAGCCGCGTCGGCGGCTCGTTGGTCGGTTCCGCGCCGGGCGGCGGGCCCAGCGGGAGACCGGCCTCGGTCAGCAACGCGTGGAACCGGCGGGCGATGTGCCGGTGCCCGCGCTCGCTCGGATGCAGCCGGTCCACGGCCCACATCTGCGGGTCGTAGACCACGGTGTCAGCGGCCGCGTCGAAGTGCAGCGTGCCGAACCGCTCGGCCACGTGATCCATGACGTCGTTGAGCTGATGCGCCCGGCGCGCCAGCGGCCTCGCGAGTAGGTCCGGCAGGCCGAGCATGCGGCCCGGATCGGGCAGTCGCATCGTCAGCACGTTTGCCCCGGCGGCTTGCAGCGCTCCGACCACGTGCGCGCCGGCCGCGGCGATACGGTCCGGGTCGAAGTTCGGGCGCAGCGTGTCGTTCACGCCGATGACCACGCTGGCGATGTCGGGCCGCAGCTGCAGCGCCGTCGGCAGCTGCTCGCGCTCGAGATCGGCAACGCAGGCCCCGTTACCCGCAACGATGTGCAGCGCGGGGTCTGGCAGCGTTTCGGCGAGCAGCGCTGCCCAGCCGCGCCAGCCGCGTTCGCCCTTGCGGCGGCCCGGCTTGGGTTCGAGCCGGATCGGGTCGCCGACGCCGAGCGTGATCGAGTCGCCAAGGGCGACGAAGGTCGTCACGCGGCCACCGCCTCTCGGTGGGGGGTGCTGCCCGCGCACAGCACGGCGGCGTAGTGATCGAACAGCTCGTCGCACAGCGCCGACCAGGTGCGTCCAAGCACCAGCTGCCGACCGGCAGCGCCCTGCGCCGCGCGCAGTGCCGGATCGGCCGCGAGCGTGGCTACCGCGTCGGCGAGCGCTCCGGCGTCGTTCGGCCGGACCAGGAATCCGGTGACACCGTCCCGGACTAGATCCAGCGGGCCGCCGGCCGCGGGCGCCACAACGGGCAGCCCGCTCGCGGCAGCTTCCTGCAGGGTCTGCCCGAAGGTGTCGTGCGGCCCGGCGTGCACGAACACGTCGAAGCTGGCGTAGATCCTGGCCAGCTGGTCGCCGCCGCGCTGGCCGAGGAACACGGCCGACGGCAGCGCGCGGCGGACAGCGGCCTCGGCCGGGCCGCTGCCCACGAGCACGAGCCGCACCCCGGCCAGATGCGCGACCTGCGCCAGCAGGTCAAGGCGCTTCTCGCTCGCCAGCCGCCCAACGTAGCCGACCACGAGGTCGGCGCCCGCCGCCAGCTCGGCGCGCAGCCGCTCGCTCCGCTTGGCCGGATCGAACCGCTGGCAGTCCACCCCCCGCGCCCAGACCTTGACCCGCTCGATTCCGTGCGCGCGCAGGTCCGCAGCCGTCGCGCTGCAGGGCGACAACGTGAGGTCACAGGAGTTGTGGATCTTCCGCAGCCGCCGCCAGGCGATCGCCTCGCCGACCGCGCCGGTGTGATACGTGCGCGCGTAGGCGGGCAGGTCGGTAGCGTAGACCGCGACGATGGGCAGGTGTTCCTGGACAGCAGCCGCGCAGCCACCCGCCCCGAGTACGAACGGCCCGGCCAGGTGCACGAGGTCCGCGTGCTGCGCCGCGATTGCGGCACGAACCCGGCTTCCCGGCAGTCCTACGCGAAACCCGGGGTAGACGGGTACACCGACTGACGGAACCCGGATGATCGGGAAGCTGAACTCGTGATCGGGCAGCGCCGCGCCGCGGGCAGGCTCAGGCGCGATCACGAGTGGCTCATGGCCAGCGGAAAGCAGCTGCTCCGCCACCCGCACCGCAGTGTGCGCGACGCCGTTGACGTCGGGCGGGAAAGACTCTGTCACATAAGTAATCCGCACGTTCCACACGCTCCGGTAACGGATGCCCGTGGCGGGCGACACGCCATGACAACGCAGCGAACTGTGGGTGACATCTCGACGATCTGGCCTGGGCCGGACCGCCGAC
>JASHSZ010000617.1 GCA_030040815.1 Streptosporangiaceae bacterium | reverse complement strand
GCTGCCGCAGTGGATGCAGTCGCACGTGCGGTGGTGGATCGCCGACCCGACCGGCGTCCCGCACATGGTGCCCGGCGCCAGCGCCACCCAGTGGTACTGGGGCCCGAACTACGACATCAGCACCGCCAGCCCCGGCTTCTGATCCCCGGCCGGTGACCGAGAGCGCCCCGTTCCCCCGAGCGGGGCGCTCTCGCCGCTTAGTGTTCCGGGCCGGGTACTGGCGTCCACGTGATGGTCACGGTCCAGTTCGTCGAGACGTCAGTGCTCCACTCCGGCCCGATCAGCCTGAGCCCCTCGATCACCACCATCCCCTGGGTCGCCCAGCAGCTTCCCTCGGGACCGAGGATTCGGTCACACTCCGGCGTGTCAGTGATCCCGCGGTACTGGCTTCCAAACGTGCCGAAGTTGACGACCTCGTACTGATCGGGGCCCGGTCTGTCGTGGCGGCCCGTGCACGCGATTGCAGGGTTCCTTCCGGCGTTGCACAGCGTCCAGCCGGTCATGCCGTCGGCCGGTACCGCGTCGGACCCGCTGATGTCGATGTCGGATGCGATGCCAGTGTTGCTGATCACAATCGTGGTACTCACCTGGCAGGTCCCGTTCGGGAAGCCGAGCTTGTCGCCCTCAGACCTGGTGTTGACCCCGCCGTCGCCGCCTGTGCAGTCCACAAAGCTCGCATGACTGGGAGAGATGGTGACCGAGCGAACGGTCGGGACGGTCTTGAGGGACACGGTGATGCTGCCGGACTTGCCGGCCGCCTGCTGCGGTCCCGTTATGACGCCGCAGGCAGTCACGCCTGCGAGCAGCAGCGCCGCGGGCACGAAGCGCAATCTAGTCGGCATCGTCATGCCTCCCGCCGCCCTCCGCGCGAATCGGGCCGCGCTCGATTCGGACCCTGATGCCGGTTCGGCGGATCACCACGGCCGCAGCCCCAGCCACGATGACCGCCACGGCGTACGGAAGCAGCCAGCCGGGCACATCGACCGACCCGCCGGCCGCTGCGCCGGGCACGACGGTGAACTCCAGGTCGGTGGCGGCGGGGACGCCGAGGTTGGCACCGCCTGCCGATAGCGGGGCCGTCCCTTTCGCCACGACATCGCTGAAGTAGCGGCCAGGCGCTGCACCCGCGGGGACGGTCAGCGACAGGGGGATGCGCGCTGACTGGGCGTGCGCGAGCCGTACCGGAGCCGACGAGACGACGATCCAGCTCGGTGGCACTGTGCGGCCGCTACCCAGGGAGATGCGCTCGATGGCGATGGTGACCGACTCAGGCTGGGTCCCGGTATTGACCACATAGACGGGGGGAAGAGCGTACCGGCCGCCCGGATGCGCCGCACCGGTCAGCCGCACCGGGCCCGCCTGAACACCGACTCCGACGCTCGCGTAACTTGCGGCGGGCCAGCCTAATAGCGCCAGCGCGGTGAGCGGCAGAGCCAGCCAGAGCCGCAGATGCATGCCTCTTCCCCGGTCTGAACCGCCGCGCCGCAGGGGGAGCGGCCGATACGTGCAGGCACCCTCATCTCGACTGTAACTGATCATGACCGGGCCGAGAAGATCATTCTTCGCGCGGTGTCGGCCGCGGTCTCAGCCTTCGAGCGCCGTCCGCATGGGCCGGAACTTGGTCTCGGTCTCGGCGAGCTCCTCCGCGGGCTCCGACCCGGCAACGATGCCGTTGCCAGCGAACAGCCGGGCGGTGCTGCCATTGATCTCACCGCACCGCAGGGCGATTCCCCACTCGCCGTTGCCGTGTGCGTCCACCCAGCCGACGGGACCGGAGTAGCGGCCGCGGTCCATGCCCTCGAGCTCTCTGATCAGCTCCAGCGCAGCCTCCGTCGGCGTGCCGCATATCGCCGCCGTCGGGTGCAGCGACGAGGCGAGGGCGAGGGCCGAGGCGTCGCGGGCGAGCACACCGCTGACCGCGCTCGCCAGGTGCTGGTAGTCGGCCATCTGCAGCAGGTACGGCGCGTCGTCCACGGTCAGCTCGGAGCACAGCGGCGTGAGCAGGTGACGCACCGACTCCACCGAGTACCGGTGCTCCTCGGCGTTCTTGGCCGAGCCCAGCAGGGCGGCCGACAGCACCGCGTCGTCCGCCTCGGTGCCGCCGCGTGCCATGGTGCCGGCGAGCACGAGGGAAGAAACCCGGCGGCCCTCGCGGCGGATCAGCAGCTCGGGCGTAGCGCCGACGAGTCCCGCGCAGGCGAAGGTGTAGCAGCCGGGAAAGCGGGCCGCGAGCCTGGACAGGAGCACCCTGGTGTCGATGGGGCGGGACGACTGCGCGCGCACGTCGCGGGCCAGCACCACCTTGCGGAGCTCACCCGCGTTGATCCTGACGACGGCGCCGGCGACCGCGTTCTGCCACTCCAGCGGGGTCAGGCTGCCGTCGCTCCAGCGCAGCTGCGACGGGCTCACCCAGCGTGTCGGCTGGCTCTCCGGCGGCGCAGTGCCTACCGTCACGGTGGTCCGCCAGGCAGTTCCGGACCGGCGGCCGAGGATCACCCTGGGCACGATCAGCACCGAGCCGTCGGACGCAGGGTCGAAGGTAAAGCTGCCGAACGCGACCGGGCCCGTGCCCGGCACCGCCACCTCGTCGGTGACGGCAGCTGCGTCGAACAGCTCGGCCAGCCACTTCTCACCGGCGGCGAACCGGTCTACCCCGGCCGGGAGCGTCAGCCGCGCAGCCTCACCCCAGCCGACCAGCCCGTCGCCGTCGTGGATCCACGCCGACGGGGCTGGGCTGGGGAGATGATGCAGCAGATCGCCCGGATTGGTCACCTCGGTCGTCGTGACGACCAGGGCTGCGCCACCAGTCAGACCGTCCGACATGCCCGTCCCGGGCTGCTGCGCGCTGCTCTCACGGCATCCAACTGTACGGGCGGGGCTCGGCCAGCCGGAGCGAGGGGATGGCGGGTAAGGCGACCCCGGCTAGCAGATAGCCGAGCCAGGCGAGCAGCACTCCGGGCACCAGGCTGCCGATGACATTCAGGCCGGCCTCGCCCACGGCTCCGTCCTCCAGCAGCCGCAGCGTCTCGTAGCTGAACGTCGAGAAGGTCGTGAGGCCGCCGCACAGGCCGGTGCCGAGCAGCCCGAATGCGGCCGGCGACAGGCCCAGGTGGCGCTGCGCGCCGAGCAGGAAACCGATCACGGCACACCCGGCCATGTTGACCACGAGCGTGCCCCAGGGAAACACACTGTCGTGCCGCGCCTGGATCGCCCGATCGACCAGGTAACGCGTGGGTGCCCCGATCATGCCGCCCGCGAGCACCGCCAGGACGATCACCTTCGGCCGTCGCCTTGCTCGCCCCCGGTGTAGGTGTGCACGTGAACGTCATCGACGATCACAAGACCGCCGGTCACGAGTTCGGCCACCTCGGCCAGGAACCGCTCGGTGCGCTCGGCGGTGTCGACGATCACGATGGCGAGCGGCAGGTCCTCGCTCAGCGACAGCAGCCGGCTGGTGTGGATCCGAGACGCCGCTCCGAACCCCTCGATGCCCCGGAAGACACTGGCGCCCGCCAGCCCTTGCTGGTGCGCGCGGTGCACGATCTCGGCGTACAGCGGCTTGTGGTGGTACCGGTCGGACTCGCCGATGAAGATCGTGATTCGTCGGGCCGGTCCTTGCAGCCTCACTCCGCACCTCCGGCTCGGCGCTCCCGAAGCCGCGCGGGCAGTCGCGCGGCCTGCAGGCCACACCATACGGCGACGAGCGCGGCGAGGATGCTGCTCAGCGCGTACGCAGCGGCCAGCGCCGTCGCTCCGCCGGTCAGCAGCGTCATCACCCCGCCCGCATAGGTGGAGAACGTGGTGTACCCGCCGATGAGGCCGACGGCGAGGAACGGGCGAAGGAAGCGCCGCGGCGGCCAGATGTCCAGCAGATAGACCATGAGCACGCCAAGCACGAAACTCCCGGACACGTTCACCGCGAAAATAGCCCACGGGAACCCGTGGCCGGCGGGGAACGCCGCCGAGAGCAAGTAGCGCACCACGCTGCCCAGGCCGCCGCCGACCGCGACGGCAGCGAGGTCAGCGGCGCCGGGGCCGGAGGCGGAGTGCGGGCGGCCGGTGATCCGGCCGGTGACCGTCTTCATGCTCGTGCCCGGCATCCGACCAGGGTAGGTGGTGCTGTTAATCGAATATATGTTTGGAATCTTCCGGCGGGTATTCTAGGCTCTCGCACATGCGGTGGGACAGGCTTCGGCTCGAAGATGGTGCGTCGGCAGGGGATGGCGGACCGCAGCCAGTGCCGCTTTTCGGCCTGGACGCGCTGACCCGGACGATCGACACGCCCGAGTTCCGCGGCATCACCTTCCACGAGGTGCGCGCGAAGTCAATCATCAACCGCGTCCCGGAGGCCTCGCGGGTACCATTCCGGTGGACCATAAATCCCTATCGTGGATGTAGCCATTCCTGCGTTTACTGCATGGGTGGGGAGACTCCGATCTTGATGGCCGACGGCGCCACGAAGGCCTTGGCCGACGTGCGTGCGGGAGACCAGGTCTACGGGACGATCCGATCCGGCACCTGCCGGCGATACGTAATTACGGATGTACTCGCGCACTGGTCGGTCGCCAAGCCGGCGTACCGGGTGACGCTGGCGGACGGCACTCGCCTGACCTGCGGCGGCGACCACCGGTTCCTGACGGGACGGGGCTGGAAGTACGTCACGGGCAGCGAGCATGGCAGCCTCCGGCGGCCGCATCTCACCGTCAACAACGAGCTCCTGGGAGTAGGAGCGTTTGCCGAGCCGCCCAAGCAGACCGCTGACTACCAGCGCGGCTATCTCTGCGGGATGATCCATGCCGACGGTCACGTCGGCGTCTATACCTACTCTCGTCGCAGGTGCCAGGACGAGCATTACCGATTCAGGCTTGCCCTCGTCGACTCCGAGGCCCTAGACCGGGCCCGCCGCTACCTAGCGCAGCTGGGCATTGGCTGCACGACGGTTACAGTCGCCGAGGCTACCGAGACCCGCAAACAGGTGACGGCGATCCGCTGCCGTCGTGCCGGCGTTAGCGCGCTTATCCGCTGGCCGAGCGAACCTACAGCCGACTGGCGCAAGGGGTTCCTGGCCGGCATCTTCGACGCCAAGGGCAGCTACAGCGGATCACTTCGCATCGCCAACTCTGATCGGGAGATCCTCGCCTGGACCGAGTCCTCGCTGGCCTCGCTGGGTTTCCGCGCCGTCAGAGAGTGCACCCGCCGAACCAACGGCTTGGCGTACCTCCGGCTGCTGGGCGGGCTGCGGGAGGTACTGCGGTTCTTCCATACCACGGATCCGGCGATCACGCGCAAGTGCTCGATCGCGGGTACCGCCATCAAGAGTGACGGCGACCTGCGGGTCGTCTCGGTCGAGCCGCTCGGGCTGGATCTGCCGATGTACGACATAACCACCGGCACCGGCGATTTTATCGCCGACGGCGTCGTCAGCCACAACTGCTTCGCCCGCAACACGCACACGTATCTGGACATGGACGCCGGGCACGACTTCAACACCCAGATCGTCGTCAAGATCAATGCCGCGGAGCTGACACGGCGTGAGCTCGGCGCGGCGCGGTGGCGAGGCGAGCACGTGGCGATGGGCACAAACGTGGACTGCTACCAGCGCGCGGAGGGCCGCTACCGGCTGATGCCCGGCATCATCGGCGCGCTGCGCGACGCGGCGAACCCGTTCTCGATCCTGACCAAGGGCACGCTGATTCTGCGCGACCTGGACCTGCTGTGCGAGGCCGCCGACGTCGCCGACGTCGGGCTCAACGTCTCGGTGGGTTTTGTCGATAAAGAGATTTCTCGTTCTGTCGAACCAGGTACGCCGACTCCGGAGCGGCGGCTGGGAGTGTGCGCCGCGATCACCGCGCGTGGCCTGCCGTGTGGGGTGCTCATGGGCCCAGTGCTGCCGTTCCTCACCGATTCGCCGAGTCAACTCGAGGCGACCGTGCGACTTGCCGCCGAGGCCGGGGCAGCGCATGTCAGTCCGATCGTGCTGCACCTGCGGCCCGGCGCCAGGGAGTGGTTTCTGCGCTGGCTAATGGAGACCCACCCCGATCTGCTCGAGCGTTACCGCCAGCTCTACGGACGCGGCGCTTACGCGCCGAGGGCCTACCAGCAGCAGATCTCCGAGCAGGTGGCCGCGTTCGCGGCGCGCTACCGGGTCGGCCGGGCTACCCCATACCGGGCCCGCCGGGTCGTGCCACGGGCCGAGCCCGCCGTGCCAGACCCTCGCGTGCAGCTCCCGTTGGCATGACGTATCGAACAGGTGTTCCATCTCATCGCAGCGGAAATGCAAGCAAGCGCGGTGATGCCTCTTGCCGACTGCAAAGGCCTGGTCAAGAATCAGAGGAAGGGGCGGCTCGGTAACGGCGGCCCGTACCTTACTGTGACCGGCCGGAGGTGGCGCTGTGGCCTTGTCAATGGAAGAGCAGCGCATCCTGGACGAGATGGAGCGCAAGCTCGCAGCCGATGACCCGCATCTCGCCTCGCGGTTTAACAAGTTCGGGCAGCAGCGGCTGCCCGGCAGCTTCACCTCTGCGCGCGCTCGCACGGTCAGCTGCGTGGTGGCACTCGCGCTGATTGCCGCCGTCACGATCATGATGTTCGTGCTGAGTCCGTACGGCCGCCACTCGTCTCCGCCGCAGCCGAAAGCGAGCGCAGGATCAACCGCCAAGCCAGGCTCGGCGCGCCACAACTAGCGGGCGCGCTCGCTCAGGATTCGCGCCACAACTGGAGTAGGTACTGCTCCAGCCCCTCTAGCTCCTTGCGTGCCTGCTGGAACTCGTCGCTGAGCGGGTCGGCGAACCGCTGGTACAGCTCGGTGTAGCTCTGCAACGCCGCAGCCCGGTTGCGCGTGTACAGGCGGACGCCGTAGTCACCCACACCGCCAGAGAGGCGTAGCCCCTCTACCGCCCGGCCCGCCGCGCCCATGTCGACGCTGAGCCGGCCGCGCAGATAGAGCACGCACTTGGCCTCATCCTCGTAACCATCGCTGAACGGCGGGGGAGCGTCGTCCCATTCCTCGATGGTGAGCTGAACGCCGAGGTGCTCTTGCGCGCACGACACGAGCATCTGGTCCCGGCCGGTGCTGATCAGCGCGTCGATCGGCGGGACTGGCCCGGCGAGCCCGTCAAGCACCGCGCCCGGATCGTGAATCCGGAATACCAGTCGCTCCGGGAAGACTGGAACCTCAAGCCGAAGCAGCCTGCGGCTCACGTTGCCCCCCTCCGAGCAATCAGGGCAGGTCCCTGCTGCTGTCCTGATGTACAGGATGCTCCGAACTAGACCCTAGTGCGGCCCCAATTCGCCAGAAAGGGTTGCATCGGAGCGACATATCGCAGCGCACGTTTCCTTCGCTACGCTCGGTTCGTGGCACTGGCAGTACCCGCCGTCACGCACCGACAGGTGCAGGTGGGCTCACTCAGCATGCATGTCGCCGAGGCCGGCGAGGGGCCGCTGGTGGTGCTGCTGCATGGCTTCCCGGAGAGCTGGTACTCGTGGCGGCATCAGCTGACCGCGCTGGCCGCCGCCGGCTACCACGCGGTCGCGCCCGACCAGCGCGGGTACTGCCAGACAACCGCGCCCGACGGCGCCGCGGAGTACACGATCCTGCACCTAACCGGCGACGTCATCGCGCTCATGGATGCTCTCGGCGCGGACGAGGCCGTCGTCGCCGGGCACGACTGGGGTGCCCCGGTGGCCTGGCATGCCGCGCTGTTCCGTCCGGACCGGATCCGAGGTGTGGCGGGGCTGAGCGTGGCGTACCGGCCACGCGGCAGCGCGCCGCCCGTCGCCACGCTGCGCCAGCACCTGGGCAACGGGTTCTACATCGTCTACTTCCAGCAGCCAGGTGTGGCTGACGCCGAACTGAGCCGCGATCCCGCCAGCACTTTCCGCAGGCTGCTGTCCGCCCTATCCGGGGAGGGCGCGGCAATGGGCGCCATCGCGCCGGGTCAGGGCCTGCTCGACAGCGCGCCCGATCCTGGCGCGCTACCGCCGTGGCTCACCGAGGCGGACATTCACGCCTTCGTCGGTCAGTACGCGCAGGCGGGCTTCACCGGTCCGCTGAACTGGTACCGCAACATGGACCGCAACTGGGAACTCACCGCCGCCTGGCAGCGCGCGGTGATCAGCACGCCTGCGCTCTTCATCGCGGGTGACCGCGATCCGGTGCTGCGCTGGTTCAGCCCAGACGGACTCGCCACGTTCGTGCCGGGGCTGACCCGATCCGTCATCCTGCCCGGCTGCGGCCACTGGGTGCAGCAGGAACGACCGGCGGAGGTCAGCGCGGCACTGCTCGAGTTCCTTGCTCAGCTTCCGTAGCGGTCGCGACCAGGTCGACGCCGTACTCGGCCGCATGCGCCACCAGCAGGCGGCTTACGAGCCGGGCGAGGGCGCCACGATCGCGCGCAGGCAGGAGGCCGAGCAGAGCCGCCACGTCCGCGTCGAAGCGGCGCGCAGCCCGGGTAGCCAGCTCCTGGCCGCCCGCTGTCAGCCGGACCAGTACTGACCGCCGGTCGGTCACCGAGGGCACGCGCAGGACCAGGCCGCGACGCTCCGCGCGCTCTACCAGGCCGGTGATGCTCGACTTATCGAGCTGCATAAGCCGCGCTAGTTCGTTCATGGTCGGCGTCCGGTCCCGTAGGACACCGAGCAAGCGCACCTGGGCGATCGACAGATCGTGCTCTGCAGCCCGGCGCTCGAGCATGCCGAGCACCGCGAAGGACAGCTGCGCCAGGCCGTCGGCCGGGCTGAGCAACTCATCCGCCATTGGAGCAGTGTACTTGATTTAGTCCGTGTCACCAACTATTTTAGTACGTGACACCAACTAAATTCTCACGCCGGGAGAGGGATCGGGATGGTCACCATGAACGCGGCCGTCGTGACGTCGTTCGCAGAGCCGCCTCGCTATCAGCGCTTCGAGGTGCCGCGGCCGCACAACGCGGACGAGGTGCTCGTCGACGTCCTCGCGGCAGGCCTGCACCCCCGCGTCCGGTCTGGCGCAGCCGGGGTCCACTACGCGAGCACCGGCACACTGCCTATGGTCCCCGGCGTCGACGCGGTCGGCCGCCGGGCCGACGGCAGGCTCATCTACTTCACGGCCGTCAACGACGTGCTGGGCACCATGGCAGACAAGGCGCTCGCCGACGGGCGCCGCTCCGTCGAGCTGCCGGGAGATGCCGACGTCGCGAAGCTGGCCGCCGGGATGAACCCCGCGATGTCGTCGTGGGTGGCTCTTCGCCGGCGCGTGCCGATGGCACCCGGGCACAGTGTCCTGGTGCTCGGCGCTACTGGCAACGCTGGCGCCATGGCCGTCGGCGTGGCCAAACGACTCGGCGCAGGGCGCGTGGTCGGCGCTGGCCGCGATCGCGACCGGCTGCTGGCGCTGACCTCCGCCGGCGCCGATGACGTCGTCCAGCTCACGGACGACGCCGACGCCACGAGCGCCGCGCTCGCCGCCGTGGCAGCCGAGGCCGATATCGTCCTCGACTACCTGTGGGGTCGGCCCGCGCAGGAGGCGATCAGCGCGATCCTGACTGCGCGGTCCGACCGCGGCCGAGCGCTGGACTGGATCCAGGTGGGGGCCATCGTCGGCCCGACGATCGAACTGCCGTCGGTGGCCCTGCGCTCAGCCAACCTTCGCCTGCAGGGCAGCGGCCAGGGTTCCGTGTCGCCGGCGGACTACCTCGCCGAGCTTCCGTCGCTGGTTACCGAGATCAACGCGGGCACGATCGCGGTCAAGGCGACCACCGTGCCGCTGGCTGAGGTGACGCAGGCCTGGACCCGGCCGCAGGCGCCAGGGCAGCGCACGGTGCTAGTGCCTTAGCGCGCGAAGGCCTCGGGCGGCGGCACCGGTGACAGCTTCGCCCGCGCGTCGGTGATTGGGCTGGCGCCGGAGATGAACCTCTCAAGGTCCTCGGCGTGCAGTAGCCGGGCCGGGAACGGGTCCGACGCCAGCCGCCGGCTCAGTTCCGCGGTCGGTAGACGGTTATCCGCGGCGGCCAGCACCAGGTTTCCGAAGCGCCGGCCACGCAGCACCGCGGCGTCGGCCATCAGGCAGGAGTGGCGGAACACCGCGCGTGCGGTGGCGACCCGGCCGCGCGTGTGCGCGAGCGGCGCGCCGTCTCCGATGTTCGCCGCGAATATGCCCTCCGGCGTCAGCACGCGGCGAGCCAGCGCCGTGAACTCGACCGACATCAGGTGCGCAGGCGTCCGAGCCCTGGCGAATACGTCAGCGATCAGCACGTCGAAGGACCCCGCTGGCAGCCCGGTAAGCACCGCGCGGGCATCGCCGACGCGGATCCTGATCTTGCCAGCCGCCTGCTGCCCTCGCCGCCGCAGCGGCAGCCGCTCTCGCACCAGGTCCACCAGGTCGGCATCGTCGTCGACGGCTAGCTGTGCCGACCCGGGCCGGGTGCTGGCGACGTAGCGGGCCAGACTCAGCGCACCGCCGCCCAGGTGCAGCACGCGAAGCGGTGCACCCGCGGGCGCGGCAAGGTCCAGCACGTGACCAATCCGGCGCATGTACTCGAACTCGAGGAACTGCGGGTCATCTAGGTCGACGTAGGACTGCGGTGTGCTGCCCACGAGCAGGGTCCACGCCCGCGGCCGGTCTGGGTCGGCGAGCAGCTCGATCACGTCTGGCTGGCCTAGCCTGCGGACCGGCGGGCCACCCTGCTCCCGCTGCCGAGCCATGACGACCATTGTGCCTGCCGTGTGGTCGCTATCCTCGGTTGGGATGAAACGGGTCAAGGATTCGGTCGCCGTTGTCATTCACAATCAGGCCGGCGAGTTCCTCGTCACGCGGCGCCCCGATGATCCCGGCGATGACCTTGCGGGCGCGTGGGGCCTTCCCGCCGTGACGCGCCGCAGCGGCGAGCAGGAGCGTGCTGCGGCCGGACGCATCGGACCGCTGAAGCTAGGCGTCACGCTGTCGGTCGGCGCCAAGCTCGGCGAGCGGACCGATGACCGCGGGGAATACCTGCTTCGCCTGTCTGACTACGAGGCGTCGATCGTCGAAGGCACCCCGTCGGTTCCGCAGTCAGATCAGACGGTCACGCAGTACGTCGCGTACGAGTTCACGAGCGATCCGGCGGTGCTGGTCGCGGCGGCGCGCCGCGGTTCGGTGTGCTCGCAGATTTTCCTCGAGGCCATCGGCCGCGACTGGCGTGCGGCGAGCGGGCGCTAGTCGACGATGATCTCCGGAGAGTCGGTCAGCCGCAGCTTGCGCCTGGCCCGCTCGTAGAAGGTCGTCTGGCCGAACCTGACCACGCGCGCCGCGCCAGGCCGTGGCTGTACCTCTATCCGGGCGGGCGGGCTGACCTGCGCGGCGAGCTGACCGTCCACCTCCACCGCCAGGTCGCCGCTGTCCGGCAGCAGTTCCAGGGCGACGCAGTCCTCGACAGACAGCACGAGGCCCCTGTTGTAGGCGGAGTGCGGCGAAGCCGGCGTGACCAGCAGGGCCTCCACCGTCGGGCTCACAATCGGGCCGCCGGCCGAGAAGCTGTAAGCGGTGGAGCCGGTCGGCGTCGCCACCACGATCGCGTCCGCAGAGTAGCTGACGAACGGGTGGCCACCGGCTCGGACGGCCACCTTCGCTGTCGGCTGGCCAGGAAACCGCACGAGCGCGATGTCGTTGAAGGCCGTGAAGACGCGACCACCCACCGTTGCGTCAACGGCGAGTCGCGGTTCGAGGACGTACTGATCGGCATCCACGGCCGACAGCGCGTCGGCGAGTTGGGGCACGTCGATCTCCGCCAGGAAGCCCAGCTTGCCGAGGTTGACCCCGAGCACTGACGCGCGCTGCCTGTCGGTCAGCCGCATGGCACGCAGCATGGTGCCGTCGCCGCCGAGGCTCACCACCAGATCGCTTCTGCTGCCGAGCTCGGTGCCGGTGACCGGGATTGCTGCGCAGTTCAGGCGGCTGATCTCGGTTTCGATGCCGAGGACCTGGATCCCCCGGCGCGCCGCCCAGTCCAGCACGGCCGTCACCGCCTCGGCCGAGTCGCGCTTGGGGTGCAGCACCAAGCCAACGATGTGCACCCAGCGATCTTAATTGATCGGAATGGCCTGGTGCGAAGCTCGAACATTTAATTACTTCGAGTGTCATATGTCCTCTTGTAGAGAATGTGACATATCGGCAAGCAGGCCGCTGCTACACCAGATCTGGACGCGGCAGCCGCAAGCTAGTCGCAGTCAGGGTGCAGCGGGAGAATGGCCACTGGGTACAGCTAGCCATGCCGGTGGCGAGGGAGAACGCGCCCGATGCTGACCTCACGGGCAAGGCGCGGGAGATCCAAGACCGCTGGCGAGCCGTGACAGGTCAGCTGTCAGCCGGCTGGCGGATGCGCTCAGGTGCACGGAGAGGACGAGGGAGCGGCCATGAAGGCGGTGCGGTTCGCGGCCTACGGCGACGTGGACGTGCTCGACATCGTCGAGGTGCCGACGCCTCAGCCTGGCGCGGGCCAGGCCCTGGTCGCGGTCAAGGCGGCAGGCATCAA
>JASHSZ010000010.1 GCA_030040815.1 Streptosporangiaceae bacterium | reverse complement strand
TTCGCCGACTACATGTCCGCGCGGATGGCATCATTGCGGCGGCTCGCCTTGCTGCTCTGCCAGGACTGGCACCGCGCCGACGACCTCGTCCAGGCGGCCATGACCCGGCTCTACTTGCGCTGGGAGATGGCAGCCAGCGCCGACAGCATTGACGCCTACGTCCGGACGATCCTGGTCCGCGAGTTCATCAGGGAGCGGCGCACCAACTGGGCCCGGCGGGTGAGCGTGACCAGCCGGCCGCCCGACCTGCCCTCGCCGCCGCCTGATCGGGAAGACTTCCTTGACCTGCGGACCGCGGTTGCCGGACTGCCGCCCCGTCAGCGCGCCGTGCTGGTGCTGCGGTTCTACTGCGACATGAGCATCGACGAGTGCGCGACGGTACTCGGTTGCGCGCCGGGCACGGTCAAGAGCCAGACGGCCAAGGCGCTCACAAGCCTGCGCCACGTGCTCAGTCCTCTGCCTAACCCGCCATCAGCTGCCGATGACAAGACGTCGGCCCACCAGTCGCCCAGGGAGATTTCCGATCATGCTTGAGAACGACCTGCGGGCGATGTTCGAGTGGCAGGCATCCGCCGACCAGCCGCCCGCCCAGATCAGCTTCCCGGTCGCGCGCAGGCGCTCACAGTTGCACCGCCGCTGGCGGCGGGCAGCTACCCTCGGCTCGCCGATCGTCGCGGCCGCCGCAGCGGTGGCCATCGGCCTCACCGCGTCGCTGGCGTCCGGCACGGCGGGCACTAGGCCCGCGCCAGCGCGCCCCACCGGGCCGGAGGCCCCGCGCCGATTCAACCCGCTGGTGCCGTACGCCGCTGCCGGCTGGTACCCGGACCGAAACAAGCTCTTTGCCGGTTCCTCCTATCCCACCGCGCTGGAGATCACCGCGTGGCGCCCTGCGCGCGGGCCCCGCGCCTTCCCGTGGTCGAACATCGTGGTTTACGCAGGCGGCCAGTGCGTCCTGGAGTCCTCGCGGCTGTCGTGCGGCTCGACGGCGGCCGGTACCAGCGCGGTGCTGACGCTGAGCGGCCGGGCGCCTGCGGTCAGGGGGCATGCCGCCTACTGGGTCCGGAGCGTTAGCGGTGAGTTGAACGACGATGGCAAAATGACCGGCGCGATCGTCGCGTTCCAGTACGCCCGCGGCGGCTGGGCGACAGTAGACTTCACCGGCGCGGCGGCCGACACGGTCAGGGCAGACACGCTCAGGATCGCCGCGAACCTGCGGTACGGCCAGACGGTGCCCGTCTGGTCCCCGATCCGCCTGACCAGCATGCCGCGAGCGTGGCGAGAGATACAGGAGGTCGGATTTGGCAAGAACGGGTCACGGTGGCAAGTCAACGGTTTCACTCTCGGTCATCACGGAGCCCTGCCTGGTAACCTCGCCCCGCCACCGGACTCGGTCAGCCTGAATGTGTATATCGGCGAGGAATCGCCTGTCCCCTGCAGCAACCTGGCGTCCTGCCGGGTGACGGTGATCAACGGCTACCAGGTAACCCTGTATACCGTGCCGCCTTTCCACGGCTTCCCCACCGGCTGGTACGCACTAACTGCGACCAGGGCCGACGGACTTGTCCTGGATATTGACGTCGCCGCCCCGCGGGCCCTGCTGAGCCCGGCCGCCATCTTCGCTCGTCACCTGGAGCTGCTCGGGGCCGATCCGGCGCACTGGACCAGGACGCCAATCTCGCCCTGAGCGCAGGCTCGCCGTCGGCGAACGGCTCGGCCCCGGCGAGTGTTCCCTGGGCCGAGCCCTTGCCCTTGCAGCCGGCACTTTTTAGCATCTGCGGACAACCTGAGCACTCTTTGCCCGCCTCGGCAGAGTGTGACTAGTCACCCTGCAGAAAGACCCGCCTCGTGACCAAACCGCGCGACGCCGAGTATTCCGAGTACGTCTCGTTCCGGCTTCCGGCGCTCCGCCGGCTCGCGCTGCTGCTCTGCCAGGACCGGCATCGCGCCGATGATCTCGTCCAGCAGGCCATCATCAAGGTCTACGTGCACTGGGCCAAGGCGTCCGGTGCCGATAACACCGACGCCTACGTGAACACGATCCTGGTCCGCGAGTTCCTCCACGAGCGGCGCAGCGGCTGGACCAGGCGCGTAAAGGTCACCGACCAGCTGCCGGACTCACCGATCCTGACGACCGACCGGGACGGACTGATGGACCTGCAGGCCGCCGTGACGGCGCTCCCGCCGCGTCAGCGCGCCGTCCTTGTCTTGCGGTACTACTGCGACCTCAACGTTGACCAGACGGCCGCCGCCCTCGGCTGCGGCACGGGCACGGTCAAGAGCCAGACCGCGAAGGCGATCGCCGCGCTCCGCGGCCGGCTGGACGGGGACGCCGCAATCGCCACCGTGGGCAGCCAGACCTCGGCGCCCACGCGCCGCCGACCGGGAAAGGGTCCGCACCGTGCTTGAGTCTGACCTCAGAAACCTGTTCGAGCGGCAGGCGGACCGCGCGCTGCCCCGCGCGCACATCAGCATTCCCGCCGCCCGGCAGACCGGGCGGGCCCGGCTGCGCCGCCGCTGGGCAACGACCTACGGCAGCCCAGTCCTCGCCGCCGGAGCGGTCATCGCGGTGGCACTGGCCGGCCCGTTCGCGGCAGGCCCCCGCCAGCCAGCGACCGGGCCCGGCAGCCCGGCCGCGCCGAAAGCCTTCAACCCGCTCGTGCCGTACGCCGCCGTTACCTGGTATCCCTACCGGCCCATGCGGGTGGGTAGCAATGACTGGCGCCGGGCGCTCCTGCTGCGGGCGACCACCCCCACCGAGAGCACCGATGTTGTGCTCTACGCGGTCGGGCAGTGCAGGCTGGCGTCCGCGCGCCTGTCCTGCGGCGCGACCACGGCCGGCACCACCCTCACGCTGACGGTGGGCGGCGCGGCGCCCGACGTGCAGGGCCAGTCAGCGTACTGGACCCGGTTCGCGAGCGGTGAGCTGAAGGTCTTCCGCCCGGTCGCCGGCACCGGCGGGATAGTGGCATTCCAGTACGCCCGCGGCGGCTGGGCGGTGGCGGAATCCACCGGCACGCCCGCCGACGTGATCAAGGTCGCCGCG
>JASHSZ010000616.1 GCA_030040815.1 Streptosporangiaceae bacterium | reverse complement strand
AGAGACCATGAAGCTGTACCAGGAGGCGGGCATCAACCCGCTGATGGGCTGCCTCCCGTTCGTGCTTCAGCTGCCGCTGTTCTTCGGCCTCTTCAGCGTGCTGCGGGCGATCGCGGAGTACACCGGCGGCACGCCGAAGTATGGGCTGCCGAAGTCGATGGTCGTCGCCGGCACGAAGGCCAAGATCCTGGGTGCATCGATCGCCGACAAGGTGCTGTTCACGGGCACCGCGCACGTGCCGCTGCACGCCAAGCTGGTGATCCTGCTGTTCGTCGCGATCAGCATGGCGACGACGTTCCTGACGATCCGGCAGAGTCAGAAGCGTGGCATGATGCCTGCCGCGACGCCAGACAACCCGATGGCGAACTCGCAGAAGTACATGACGTACATCATGCCGTTCTTCGCGCTAACGGGTTTGTACTGGCCGTTCGGGCTGGTCCTCTACTGGGTGACAACCAACGTGTGGACCATGGGCCAGCAGTTCATCCTGGGCCGCCGGTACCCGTACACTCCGCCAGCCCCCGTAGGCGATGGTGCGGCAACGGCGACTTCGGCGACGGCGAGGGCGCTGACCAGCGGTGCCGCGCGGAGCGCAGGCAAGAAGCCGACCGCGACTGCGCCGGCGGCGAAGGGCACCGGCAGCTCGGCAGCCCGGCCCGCGGCGGCGAAGAGCACGGGCAGCGGCAGCTCAACGGCGCGGCCCACCTCGGCGGCACCCAAGACTGGCCGGGCAGCAGCAAACGGCGCCACGGCGAACGGCTCGGGCGGCACGGGGTCGACCATGGCTAGCAGTGTGCTCCGGCGGCTGGGCCGCGGAGGTAGTGAACCCGAGCCGCAGCCCGACCTGCCTGAGGTTAAGCTCGTCAGACGACAGACTCAGCGGCAGTCCCGAAGTAAGCGCAGCGGCAAGCGTTAGCGCCTGGGTGCGGCTGGTGCGGCCCGCTAGCCGCAGGTATGGCATGGCCGGCCGCGGATGGCTTCAAGGAGGAGCCTGGCAATGAGCCAGCAGGATGACCCGGTGGCGGGCGCTGGTGCCGAGGAGGAGGCCGGTGGCGCAGTGGCGGTAAGCGCTGCAGCTGACGCCGATGCGGATGAGCCCGGTGGTGATCTCGACGACGAGGTCGCTGCGGACGCCGACAAGGCGCCCGGCGCATCCGGGCAGCCGGCCGCGACGGTAGCGGAGCTGGAACTCGAGGGCGAAATTGCCGCGGATTACATCGAGGGTCTGCTGGACGTAGCGGATCTCGACGGGGACATCGATATGGACGTCGAGGGTGACCGGGCGGTCGTGTCTGTCGTCGGAGCCACCCTGAATGAGCTCGTGGGACGCCGCGGCGAGGTGCTGGAGGCTCTGCAGGAGTTGACCCGGCTGGCAGTCCATCAGCAGACGGGGACGAGAACCCGCATGATGCTGGACGTTGGCGGCTACCGGCAGCGACGGCGTGCTGAGCTAGCGGAGGCGGGCCAGGACGCGGCCGAGGAAGTCAGGCGCACCGGGCAGCCGAAGAAGCTGTGGCCAATGAACCCGTTCGAGCGCAAGATCGTGCATGACGCGGTTGCAGCGGCCGGGCTGCGCAGCGAGTCGGAGGGCGAAGAGCCCGACAGGCGCGTCGTTGTGCTGCCGGTGGGCTGAGCACTCGCGATGCTGGTGAGCGTTGGCGTGGCGTACTCCACGTGACCGGTGATGAGAACTCCGGGTCCGAGGTCGGGGCTGACATCGCAGCCGAGGCGGCGGCCATGTTCGGTGCCGCGCTGCCACAGGCAGAACGGTACGCCGCGCTGCTGACCGGCATCGGCACAGAGCGGGGGATCGTCGGGCCTGGAGAGGCGGCGCGCGTCTGGGACCGGCATGTGCTCAATTGCGGGGTCATCGCACGGTTGATTCCTGCGACGTGCTCACTGGTGGACCTCGGATCGGGCGCCGGCCTGCCGGGGATCGTGCTGGCGATGCTGCGGCCGGAATCGCGGGTGACGCTGCTAGAGCCGATGGCGCGACGGGCAGTCTTCCTGCAGGAGTGTGTCACCGCGCTGAATCTCCCCAACGTCGAGGTAGTGCGGGGCCGGGCGGAAGAGTTCGCCGGTAGACTAGCTGCTGACGTCGTGACTTCGCGCGCGGTGGCGCCGCTGGAAAAGCTCGCGGTCCTGAGCGTAGGCGTGGCTCGGCCCGGCGGGCGGGTGCTGGCGATGAAGGGTGCTTCGGCAGCGGCTGAGCTCGCGCGGGCACGCCCGGTGCTAGCCCGGCTGGGAGTCGGCGACGCACGGCTGGTCACCGTGGCAAGCGCGAGCGGGGCCATAACCGCCACACTGGTGACATTTACCGCTGGCTCGTCGCGGCTGGCGGCGTCGGTGCCAAGGGCTGGCTCGCGGACCGCGCAGCAAATCTCGGACGGCGCAGCCGGTGGCCGCCGGGGCATGGCGGCGAGCCGTCGCCAGTCGCGGCCGAATAGCAGGCGCGGCGGCGGGTAGACCCGCCGGCGCTAGCCAGCAGCCCTGCGGATGTGATCCGCTTGTGCGCGTGGCGTGCCGATGCGGCGCTTGCCGCGTCGCACGACGGCCCCATGGACGGCCTGGCTGCCCAGTCCGTCGAGGAGTAGCTGCGATGACGAAAACACCGCACGGCCTTGGCTGGCCCGAGGGGCCTACTGCCGCGGTGTCAGCCGCCGGCCTGAGCGGCGGGGCCGACCTTCGCGATCGCGCGCCCAGGGCAGGCTCGTCTGGCGTGTCGGAGCAGGTAACCGCGGCCGGCCTAGGCTGGCCGGGCCTGGACGTGCCAGGCCCAGGTCGGCGAGCGACTGATACTGACGATCTCGGCCACGTTTCGGCGGACGGTGGCCTAGGCTCGGGGTTCGCGGACGGTGCTGCCGGAACGCCAGAGCGGACGGGCGGCGGGGCTCAACCGGGCGCGGTCGAAGACGAAGAAGCCGACCGGGGAGACTCCGGTAGCGGGCCTGTGCCGCGCCGGGTCCGGCGGGTTCTCGCCGATGTTTCACGTGAAACTTTCCGGCCTGTTTCGGTCGATGGCGCGCGCGGGCCTGGCCCTGGCCCGCGGCCAGGGGAGTGGCGAGATGGCGGCGGCGGGCAGGTATGCGAGAGAGAGGTTCCGGTGGCCATTCCGGTGACGCCAGCGGCTTCGGCCGACACGCCGATTGCCAGGGCCGCTCAGGCCGCTGTGGTGGCACGGTCTGGCGGCGAGGCGTGGCCGCGACCGTCGTCATGCCGAGTGATCACCATCGCCAATCAGAAGGGCGGCGTGGGCAAGACCACCACGGCAGTGAATCTTGCTGCCGCTCTCGCGATGCACGGCTGCCGGGTCCTAGTCGTGGATCTGGATCCGCAAGGGAATGCGTCGACCGCTCTCGACGTGGAGCACCGCTCGGGAGTCTCGTCGGTGTACGACGTCCTGGTGGATGACCGGCCGCTGGCATCGGTTATCCGGCCGGTGGCCGGTTTCGCGCAGCTGTATTGCGCCCCGGCCGCTATTGACCTGGCTGGCGCCGAGATCGAACTGGTGCCTCAGGTAGCACGCGAGTCACGACTAGCGCGTGCCCTGGTCGGGTATGACGCGTCCAATCTCGATTACATCTTCATTGACTGTCCGCCATCGCTGGGCTTGCTGACGGTGAATGCGCTGGTAGCGGCCCCGGAGGTGCTGATTCCGATCCAGTGCGAGTACTACGCCCTGGAGGGGCTGGAACAACTGCTGCGCACGATCGAACTCGTCCGCAGCCACTTGAACCCTGGCCTATCGGTGACGACGATCCTGCTGACGATGTACGACGGCCGTACCCGTCTCGCGTCTCAGGTCGCCGAAGAGGTGCGTGATCACTTCGGCTCGATTGTGTTGAGCTCTATCATTCCGCGCAGCGTACGGGTGTCCGAGGCGCCGAGCTATGGCCAGTCGGTGATGACCTACGACCCAGGTTCGTCCGGTGCGGTGGCATACATGGAGGCCGCCAGGGAGCTCGCGGCTCGCAGCGTGCAGGCGCCCGCATAGCGCTGGCGTGGATGCCTTGCGCCAGGGCCGTCGCGATTGCGCCGGTTTCCTGACGGGAGCCGGACTGTGGACAACGGCGGTGACATCGGCCCAAGCCTGTGGATGGCACCTGTTCCGGTGAGCCCTGTCGATCGTTGCTGGCAATATGAGCAGCGAGCGAGATGCGATCGTGGTCACCGTGGTAGGGCACGTGACCTGGTGACCGCACGGCAAGGAGCGTCACGATGCCGCAACCAAGGCGCGGGCTCGGCAGGGGCCTCGGCGCGCTGATCCCGACAGGCCCGCCCCTGCCGCTGAGTGGCGATCAGGAGTCGGCGCGGCCGGGATGGCAGCTGCCTATCGAGGGGGCGTATCTGGAGGAGATCCCTGTCAGCGCGATCGTGGCGAACCGTCGGCAGCCGCGGCAAGCGTTTGACGAGGACTCCATGGCCGAGCTCGCCGCGTCGATCGAGTCGGTGGGCCTGCTCCAGCCGGTGGTCGTGCGGCGGCTGCCGGGCGAGCGATACGAGCTCATCATGGGCGAACGGCGCTGGCGAGCCTGTCAGCTCGCCGGGATGGACATCATCCCCGCCATCGTGCGCGAGACGTCAGACGACGAGCTGCTCAGGAACGCGCTGATCGAGAACCTGCACCGCGAGCAGCTCAATCCGCTCGAGGAGGCGGCTGCTTATCAGCAGCTGCTCGACGACTTTTCGGCGACCCATGAGGAGCTGGCACGGCGCATCGGCCGGTCGCGGCCGCACATCTCCAACACCATCAGACTGCTCAGCCTGCCGCCGACCGTGCAGAAGCGGGTAGCCGCGGGCGTACTCAGCGCGGGTCATGCGCGGGCGTTGCTGTCAGCCGACGACCCCGTTGCACAGGAGGAGCTCGCCCACCGGATCGTAGCGGAGGGCCTCTCGGTGCGGGCGGTCGAGGAGATCGTCGCAGTAGGCGCACGGTCGGAGAAGAAGCCGCGCCGACCCGCCGCGGCTACTCCGGTCGCGCCAGCACTCAAGGATCTAGCAGACCGGCTGTCGGATATCTTCGACACCCGCGTCAAGGTCGAACTAGGCCAGCGGAAGGGCAAGATTGTCGTGGAGTTCGCCACTCTCGATGACCTGGAAAGGATCGTGCGGAGCATGTCGCCTGGGCTGACCCCGACCCGACGGGGCAGCTCTGGCGACCTAGGCTAGCCAGTCGTGGCGACAATATCGGGCAGAACATTCGGAAGCGACAACCATGCGGGTGTGTACCCGGCAGTGCTGGCAGCGCTCGCGGCGGTGAACACCGGCGACGCGGTCGCCTACGGCGCGGATGCGATCTCCGAGGCAGCGGTGGCGAGGCTGTGCGCCGAGGCCGGAGCCCGGCGGGGTTACCTGGTCTTCAACGGAACTGGCGCCAACGTACTCGGGCTGAGCATGCTGCTCCGCCCATACGAGGCCATTGTCTGCGCGGAGTCCTCGCACCTGAACGTGGACGAATGCGGCGCCCCGGAGCGCGTACTCGGCTGCAAGCTGCTCCCAGTCCCGGCGCCGGACGGAAAGCTCACCCCTGACCTGATCGCAACCAGGCTGGCGGGCCTCGGCGACGAGCACCGGGTGCAGCCGCGGGTGATCCAGATTGCCCAGGTGACGGAGCTCGGCACGTGCTACTCGCTGGCAGAGCTGCGACAGCTTCGGGACTATGGACGTGCGCACGGCCTGCTCATGTACCTGGACGGTGCGCGGATCGCGAACGCGGCTGCTTACCTCGAGTGCTCCCTGGCCGACATCGCGGCCTGCGTCGATGTGCTGAGCTTCGGCGGCACCAAGAGCGGGGCACTGGGTGTCGAGGCGGTGCTGGTGATGACGGACGGATTGGGCTCGGGCGCGCAGTACCACCGCAAGCAGGTCATGCAGCTCGCGTCGAAGATGCGTTATTTGGCCGCTCAGATCGACGCCCTGTTGGACGAGGACCGCTGGCTCATGGGCGCTCGGCGCGCCAACGCCCGGGCAGGCCAGCTCGCTGCGGCGCTCGCCACAGTTCCCGGCGTGCAGATTGCCCATCCGGTTCAGTCCAATGGCGTCTTTACCGCCATGGGCCGGGAGTTGGCGGATCGGCTGCTCCTCGACTGGAGCGTTCATATCTGGTCGGAGAGTGCCGATGGCGACGTGATCATCCGATGGATGACCGCATTCGACACAAGCGAGGCGGATGTCGCCGACCTGGCGGCCGCTATCGCGGACGCAGCCTCGCGGGCTAACGGGCTGGGCGGCCCCGGCCCGAGTGGCGGCTGATGCTGTCATGGAGTTTCACGTGAAACCGCGGCCAAGTGCAACTCGCTCATGGAGCGTCAGCCGGTGCAGAGGTGGGTACCATGAACGCCGGGACCAGACGCTGACGGCAGTGTCGCCTCCGCCTGGCTGAAGCTGCCCGCCGACATTGCCTGGGCCGCAGGGTATCTGACCGCAAGGAAAATCGTGTCACGCCGAATCGCGAGCATCACGCTCGACAATCTCGACGACCTGCCGCCGCGGTGTCGCCGTTGCGTCTTCTGGGAACTCGATCCGGTCAGCCAGGCTCGCGCTCTCGAGGTCGGCGACCCTGCTCTGGAAAAGGAAGCGTGGATCTCCAGTGTGCTGCTGGAGTGGGGCAGTTGCGGAAAGATCCTCTACGTCGATGGGGTGCCCGCCGGCTACGTGACTTTCGCACCGCCGAGCTACGCGCCGCGGGCCGCGGCATTTCCAACCAGTCCGGTGAGCGCCGACGCCGTGCTCCTGATGACCGCGCAGGTGACACCCGAGTTCGCCGGCGGCGGCCTCGGCCGCGTACTGGTGCAGGCCATGGCCAAGGACCTCACCCGGCGCGGCATTAAGGCCATCGAGGCGTTCGGGGACATGACCTGGACGCAGCCCGCGTGCGTCGTCCCTGTCGACTACCTGCTTGCGGTGGGCTTCAAGACCGTGCGCCCGCACGCCCGCTATCCGCGGCTCCGGCTTGAACTCAAGACGGCCTTGTCGTGGCGGGAAGACGTCGAGGTAGCCCTCGAGCGATTGCTGGGCTCGATGCAGCCAGAACGCGCGCTGCGCTTGGCCTGAATCGCCACCGCGCCGGTATGCGGGGCCGTGGGCAAGCCGCTAGGCGGTACCCTCTCGCTCTGTCACACTCTGACCGGCCAGGTCGAACGGAGACCCGGCCGGTCGGAGTGAAGCGGTCAGCCCCAGTCGGTCAGATGAATTCCGCTAGGTCGCGCAGCAGCGCGGCCTTAGGCCTGGCGCCGACGATCTGCTTGACGACCTCACCGTCCTTGAACACGTTCATCGTGGGAATGTTCATGATGCCGTAGCGCTGCGTGACCACTGGGTTCTCGTCCACGTTCAGCTTGACGACGTCGATCTTCTCACCGTGCTCAGTTGCGATCTCCTCCAGCACCGGGGCGACCTGCCGGCACGGACCGCACCACTCGGCCCAGTAGTCCACGACGACCGGCTTGCCTGCCTTCAGCACCTCGGCCTCGAAGGTCTCGTCGGTCACTGCCTTGGTTGCGCCCACTTCTACGACTTCCTTCCCGTTGCGACTGCCTCTCGGCCACTTTGGCCGGGATTGTGCTCAAATCTCCGTCTGGCGGGCTCGGTTCTGCTGCTCGGTGCTGCCATCGGGTCACGCACCGGAGCTGGCCGCGGCGGTCGGCTGTGCCGCCGCCTGCCCTTTGTGCTCGGCCAGCCACCGCTCGGCGTCAATCGCGGCCGCACAGCCAGTGCCGGCCGCGGTAACAGCCTGGCGGTAAATCCTGTCCACGACGTCGCCGGCGGCGAAGACGCCGTCAATGCCGGTGCGTGTCGAAGGGTGCTGAACAAGCAGGTATCCGTCGTCGTCGGTAGCCAGCTGTCCCCGGAACAGCTCGCTACGCGGGTCATGACCGATCGCCACAAACAGGCCTGTCACCGGCAGCGTGCTCTCCTCGCCGGTCCTGACATTCCGGAGCCGAAGTCCGGTGACCCGGTTCTCACCCAGTACCTCCACGACCGCGCTGTCCCACACGAACCGGATCTTGGGGTTAGCCGTCGCCCGGTCCTGCATGATCTTCGACGCACGCAGGGTGTCCCTGCGGTGGACGACAGTCACACTGCTCGTAAAGCGGGTCAGGAAGGTCGCTTCCTCCATGGCCGAGTCACCGCCTCCCACTACGGCGATGTCCTGCTCCCGGAAGAAAAAGCCGTCGCAGGTCGCGCACCAGGACACGCCGTGACCCGACAGCCGTTTCTCGCCGGGTATGCCGAGCTCCCGGTACCCGGATCCGGTCGCGACGATCACCGTCCGCGCCTGATACGCGTGGTCACCGACCTGCACGATCTTCGGCGTCAGGGTCAGGTCGACCGCGGTGACGTCATCGGGCACGAGCTCCGCGCCGAACCGCTCTGCCTGCTTCCGCAGCTGGTCCATTAGGTCAGGGCCCAGTATCCCGTCAGAAAAGCCCGGAAAGTTCTCAACGTCCGTGGTGTTCATGAGCGCGCCGCCTGCGGTCACCGAGCCCTCGAAAACCAGCGGGCGCAGCCGCGCCCGGGCGGCATACAGCGCGGCCGTGTAACCCGCCGGCCCTGATCCGATGATGATGACGTCACGCACGTCGGTCACTGCTGTATGTCCCTCTCCGGGCTGGCACGCCAGTGCACGGGCATAACCATCGGACACCCTCCGAGATTCCCTGCCAGCACGGCCTCAGCCGGATCGGCCGCGGGCCTACAGGTGGCCGAGGGGCGCACGCGTCACCACATCCGGGGTGGTCGCCGAGCAGCCGTTGGTGGTGACGATGACCTCAGCCTGGCTCGTTCCGGTGCTGCCGATGACGATGATCATTGCCGGGCTGCCCTCATACCTGGCCAGATCGAGCAGCAGCACGCTGCGCCCATCTGCGATCGCCTTCATGCAGCCCGCGAGCCGGGTCCCGACACCGGAGCCCGCGGCCGCGCTGCTCTCCGGCGCGCCTGCGGCGTTGCCGTACAACGGGCTGGCGGTAGGCGCGCTCGTCCCGCCCAGAGAGACCTTGCCCGCCTCGCCCTTCACCTGTGCCTCGTGATAGGCGGCGAGAACCTCGGTCCGCAGCTGGGAGGGGACGAAATTCATGTGGGAGCTGACCGAGTGAATCGTGTGCTGCGATCCGGGGCTGCCGTAGGTGACGTTGGGCCCCGCGGTCATGGGCTGGGAGGTCGAGGGCGGGGCAGTCGATGAGGACGAACTCGTCGGAATCCCGGAAACCACGTTGCTCGCCACCAGGTAGCCGCCACCGCCCACGAGCACGAGCGCGCCGGCGGCAGCGACCAGCCGGGTCGCCGGTACCGACAGACCGGGCAGATGCCAGCCACGCTCGCCTGTGCTGGGCCGTTGACGGCCGCTGCGGGCCGGCAGAAGTCCCCGCCCGGCTTCGGTGACAGGCGCCGCAGCGAGCCGATGGTTCACCTCGACCCGAATGGCCGACTCGATATGGATCGACACGGTTTGCGGCAGCGGCGGATAGGGGACCGCCCTCAGCACCGCGGGAACCTCGGAGAGCTCCGCCAGCAGGTGCGTGCACTGCGTGCAGCCAGCCAGGTGCGCGGCGACTTTCGCGGCCTTGCGGCGCCGGAGCTCACCCTCGGAGAGAAGGGCGAGCTGTTCAGCGCTGGCGTGCCGGGTCATGGCTGCTCATCACCCCCATCCCGCGCAGGTAGGACGCGCCGGGCGGCGGATTGGTTCCGCTGCTTCTGCTCTGGGATCTGGCCAGAACGGAGGTGCGCGAGCCGCGGCTGCAGCTTGGCCCGGCCGCGCGCCGCCCGACTTTTGACAGTACCCTCCGACACGCCGAGAATCTCGGCGGCGTCGGCGACGGGGTAGCCGAGCATATCGACGAGCACCAGCGCAGCCTGCTGCT
This sequence comes from Streptosporangiaceae bacterium, assembly GCA_030040815.1. Next base: position 4,065 of record JASHSZ010000616.1, on the reverse strand, counting down.
CGGGCACGAGCTGCCGGAGCGCGGCGCGCACGTCGATGGCGGTGTCGCTGCTGCCTGAGGGGTCTGCGGGCTGACTCGCCCCAGTTGCCAGCGCGTCGAGGGCCAGCTCGTCCTGAGTGGTCGCGGTCGGCCGGGCCGCCCGGCGACGCATCCGGTCAAGGGCGGCATTGACCACGATCCTGTGCAGCCACGTCGTGACCGCGGAATCACCGCGGAAGCTGCCAGCCCGGCGGAACGCGGCGATCATGGCATCCTGGAGCGCATCGGCAGCCTCTTCCGGATCCCCGAGCGTCCGGACGGCGACGGCCCATAGCCGGTCTCGGTGCCGCTCGAACAGCGTGCCGAACGCATCGGGATCGCCGGCCACGTGCCTCCGCAGCAGTTCAGCGTCCGAAGGGCCGCCGTCCTGCCCCGCTGGTGGCTGCGCGGTTGGTCTGCGCTGCTCTGGCAGGGCGTAGCGCTCGGGCTGCTGATCGTGCGAATCCGTCGCTACCTCCCCCCGGACGACGCGCCGTGCAGCGCCAGCCGCAGCGCGCCAGCAAGCGATGCCCGGTGCTGATCACTTCATCATGGCAAACCCTCGGAGCGCGGGCTGTGGCCACCGTCACGTTCGGGAGGACCGGGTTGGCGGCGCCGGCCGCCTTGGCTCATGCCTCCCCGCGCACCACCACGTGGAAGATCTGCGCCTCGAACTTGTTCTGGGCTCCGGCCATTGGCGGTAGCTGGGTAAACCAGATCACCAGGTACTGGCCAGTAGCGCTGGACGTTGTCGTGAACGTGTAGCTGCCGGAGACATCGTTGGCGCTCGCGACGGTCGTCATCGCCGCGAGGTTCGCCGAGGTCCGGGCATTGGAATCGCCCAGCTTGATCTCGACATCCGCGCCCGGCTGATTGCCAAAGGTCACCGTCACTGACTGGAGGCGCACGGCCCGGCCCAGGTCGAGGATGAAGCCCGTGCCAGCCTTGAGGTCCCCGAATGTCGGATACTGGCTGCCGCTGACGCCGTCGTACTGCTGAGTGCTCCAGCCGGCTGGGTTGCCGTCGAGCACGTTCGCAGCCTGGTTGCTGTTCTCGTCCCCCTGATCGCTCGGGTTCAGCGCGTCGAAGCCGCTAGCGGACACCGGGGCAATCAGCGTGGCAGCAGGGGTGGACGTCGACGGCTTCGCGGTATGGGGCTTGCTCGCGACAGGTGGGCCCGGCGACTTCTGCAGCAGGTGTACGGCAGCGGTAGTGGCCCCGGCGACGGCCACGACGACCAGCGCACTCACCGCGACTACCCGCACCGGACTGCGGCGGGGTGCGGACGGGAGAGACCGGGCTGACTGTGTCTCGCCGTAGCGGCGCGCGCTCGGCACCTGCGACCGGCCGGCGCGTGTCCGGTCGGCAGCCGGGTGCCCGCGCTGGATGGCCATTGTCAGCTGCACCGGCGGAATTGCGGCTGACAGCGCCGCGGCCAGCTCAGCGGGCGACTGGTAGGCCGCCTCGCCGTCGAGGCCGGGAAGGGCCAGCGCACGCCCGGCCACCTCGTCCAGACCCCGCGATATGCCAGCGCGCACCTTGGCCGGCCGTGCCAGCTCGCCGTTTGGCTCCGGTGCCGATGGTAGCTCCGGGCAGTCCGGGCCGGGCCACAGCCCGGTCAGCGCGGCGTACAGCAGTTGCCCGAGTCCACGGGTGTCGGCCAGTTCCGGATCGTCGGCGGTCACCCCGGATAGTGCCGCGTCGATGCCCAGGCCCGTTACCTTGACCCCGCCACCCGCAGTCCACCGGATCGCGTCGGGCCGCAGGCACAGGTGGGCCAGGCCGTTCGCGTGCGCGCCCGAAAGCGCAGCAGCCGCTTCGGCGACGATCCGTGCCGCAGCGTTTGCCTCGATCGACCCCCCGGCGAGCAGGTCGGCCAGCGTGTCGCCGACCGGCCACTCGAGCACGATGTAACCGTGATCCCAGCTGTCCTCCACATCGAACACCTGGGTGAGCCGCGTGTCCGTCAGTCGGCTGGCCGCTCTGGCCGCGGTCACCACCTGCGCCAGCCGCGGGAACCCTGCGACGAACGTGATGACGCTCACTGGCCGGGCCAGGATCTCGTCGATCGCCCGCCACGCCGACCAGCCGCCGGCCTCAGCGAGCCGTTCTTCGAGCCGGTACCGGCCGCCGAGCCTGGTGCCCGGGTCTGAGGTGAACGTGGTCATTATCCCGGAGAAGGCGCGAGAGCCCTCAGACCTCCTCTCGCGTGCCGTAAGTGAGCAGCGGTCGCTGGCGCCACGACGCGGACGGACAACGGTGCTGCCCTCCATGCTAGGCCGCCCGGGCGCGCTGCGGCTGCCCTGTGTCCAGCTGGCTGCAAACCGTTACCGGCCGAGCCGCCCCAGGACGGTCCGGCGAAGGCTGGCGAGCTCGTCGATCCGCAGCGCGCGGGCGAACATGAAGTACATGCCCGTCGCCAGGCCACCCCCGATGATGACGACGACCGCCGAGTTGCTGGTCAGGATTGCGACGATCATCGCGAGCAACGCGGCCGGGATGGCAGCCGCGTGCATTCGAACGAGGGACCGGCCGATGCGGTAGCCGTCGAGGCCGTGCAGGCGACGGCTGAGGATGCTCCACGCCAGCACGCTGCCGACCAAGTTCGCCAGGCCGAAGCCCACCCCGAGGCCAGCCACCACTCTGCTGGCCGGCAGCGAGTCGAGCGCGATGACGTTAGCGACGATGTTTACGACCATGGCGACTAGGCCAATGATCGCCGGCGTCTTACTGTCGTGCAGCGCGTAGAAAACGCGAAGCTGCAACTGGAACAGCATGTAGGGCAGCAGCCCGAGGCAGAACACGGCGAACACGAGGCCCATGTACCTCGCCTGCGACACGCTCGTGGCGCCGTGCGCGAAGAACAGTTCGGCGAGCGCCGGGCCGAGCACAGCCAGTACCAACGAGCATGGCACCACAATCGAGGCAGCGAGCCGTATACCGGTCGAGAAGTCCTGCCGAACCAGGCGATATCGTCGCTCGGACGCGTGCGCGCTCATCCGCGGCAGCAGCGCGGTGATCACCGAGATGCCCACCACCGCGTACGGCAGCTGGAACAGCAGCCAGGCATAGTTGTAGTCGGTGATCCCCATCTGGCTCGCGTCAGTCGCGAGCTTCGTCGCGACGAGCAGCGAGATCTGGGTGGTGGCGACGTAGCCGAACATCCAGCCCGCCATCCGGCCGATCTCGGCGACCTCGGCCCGGTGGAAGTCGGTGCGCGGGTGCCAGCGGAAGCCGACTCGGCGGAGCGCAGGAACCAGCGCGACCGTCTGGGCAACGATGCCCAGCGTGGTGCCGAGCCCGAGCAGGGCCACCTCATGCCCGGAGATGGTGGCCGGGCTCTTCCGCAACCCGGCCATCGCGACATAGAGGCCGAGCACGCCGATGACGACCACATTGTTGACGATCGGCGTCCACATCGGCGCGGCGAAGCTCCCGCGCGAGTTGAGGATCGCGCCGATCAGCGAGCTGATCCCGTAGAAGAAAATCTGCGGGATGAAGAACAAGGCGAAAATGACGGCTAGGTGCAGCGTCGCGTGTGCATGGGAGATCTTGCTGCCTGCGTAGAGGTGCACGATCGGAACGACGGCCGCCTCGGCAACCAGCGTGATGCCAGCCAGCGCAATCGTGATCAGCGTGAACATCCGCTGGTCATAGCCGCTACGGCCGCCATCACGCTTCGTGGCGTTCACGATCAGCGGCACGATGACGCTAGTCAGAATGCCACCGAGGGCCAGGTTGTAGACGGCGTTGGGCAGCGTGTTGGACAGGTTGTACGCCGCCGCGATGCCAAGAAAACCGAGCGCGTAAGACTGTGCGATCGTGCGAAGGAAACCGGTGATCCGAGAGCCGAAGGTGCCTACCGCCATGACCGCGCTGGACCTGGCGATGTATTCCGCGCCCGCCTCAGGCTGCGCGGCACCCGGCAGCACCGGACGAGGGACCGCGACGCCGGGCCGAGGTGCCCCGCCGAAGGACGGGGCGGGGGGCAGCGCGCCGGGTGTCCCCGGACCGCGGCGCCCGGCGCCAGGTAGGACCTGGCCGGGT
>JASHSZ010000078.1 GCA_030040815.1 Streptosporangiaceae bacterium | reverse complement strand
TGGCGACGGCGTTGGACTTCGGCGCGAGCGCGATGTGGATGACGGCCTGGGCGAGGTTCAGCTGCGCCTCGGGCAGGCCGACGAACTCGACGGCCTGCGCCGCCGCGACCGCCGTCTGCAGCGCGGTCGGATCGGCCATGCCGACGTCCTCGCTGGCGTGCACGATCAGCCTCCTGGCGATGTACCGCGGGTCCTCCCCCGCCTCGATCATCCGGGCCAGGTAGTGGAGGGCGGCGTCGGCGTCGCTGCCGCGCATGCTCTTGATGAACGCGCTGATCACGTCGTAGTGCTGGTCACCCGCCCGGTCGTAGCGGACCATGGCGCGGTCGACCGCGCGCTCCAGCAGCTCCACGGTGATCTCACCGCCGGCCGGAAGGCCGAGCGCCGCGGCTTCCAGGTAAGTCAGCGCCCGGCGCGCGTCACCGTTCGACAGCCGGACTAGGTGGGCGGCCACTCCGTCCGCGAGCCGCACCCGGCCGCCCAGCCCGCGCTCGTCCGCCAGCGCCCGCTCGATGACCAGCAGCATGTCGGCGTCGCCGAGGGACCGCAGGGTCAGCAGCAGCGACCGGGACAGCAGCGGACCGACGACGGAGAACGACGGGTTCTCCGTCGTTGCCCCGATGAACGACACCCAGCGGTTCTCCACGGCGGGCAGCAGCGCGTCCTGTTGCGTCTTGGAGAACCGGTGCACCTCGTCGATGAACAGCACGGTCTGCCTGCCGGTCAGGCCGAGGTCACCCCGCGCCGTCTCGATGGCAGCCCGCACGTCCTTGACCCCGGCGGACACTGCCGACAGCTCGACGAACCGCCGCTTGGTCACGCTGGCGACCACGTACGCCAGCGTGGTCTTGCCGGTCCCCGGCGGGCCCCAGAGCAGCACCGACATCGGAGCGTCGCTGTCGGCGAGCTTGCGGAGCGGCGACCCGTCCTTGGTCAGGTGCCCCTGGCCGACGACTTCGGCGAGGGAACGGGGCCGCATGCGGACCGCCAGCGGCGCTTGCGCCTGCTCGGCCGCCTGGGCCAAGTCGTCGAACAGACTCTCGGCCTGGCCCGCGTCCGCACTGGTCACGACTGCGACACTACCCGCCCAGGCCGACATCGCCCGGTCTGTCTGCGTCGCCAGGGTGCGCAACCCTGCACTGGGCTCCTGCGTCTGGGAGAACGAGCATGCGACTGTTCCGAGCAGGTGATCTGGATGCGGCTGCCGTGGGATTCCGGGGTGGCGCCGGGCCCGGCCGAGTCAGTCTGGGTGGGCGCGTACCGGACGCTGCTGCGGATATCGGTGGGCAGCGGCGCCGTCCTGGCTCGGACGGTGCTGTCTCCCGGCCTCGGACTGTCCGACATGGCTGCCAGTGCCGACAGCGCATCCCTGTATGTGTCTGCCGCGCACCTGGTCGCGGGCGGGGCCGAGGACGGCGCAGTCCTGCTCGAGTACTCAGCCAGCACGGCAAGCTGCTGGCGGAGACGGACCGCACACCGATCAGCTACTCGATCGCGGGCGCGGGCCTGACCGCCCTGCCAGCGGGCGTCTGGATCTCGCTCCGCACCGGGAATGCGGGCCTCAGCGCGCTGCTGAGCCAGCGGGCCCTGGCTACCGTGATCGCCCCGGTCCAGGCCGGGGCGCCGGAAAGCGTCTACTACTGGCCCATGTTCAGCTCCTCGGTCTATGGCGGGGGCGCGCTGTGGGTGACAACCCTGGCCGGGCTCCTTGCCTGTGTGAACGCGGCGACCGGCCAGGTGCAGGCGTCGGAGACGGTGACTTCGCAGTCGGCGCAGCTCGGCGGGTTGCTCGTGGCAGACGGCACGACACGGCAGGTGTTCGGGTTCGTCGCCAGCGACGGTTACAACGGGCTGGTGAGCATCACCCCGCCGCAGAGCTGCTGGGGCTGACCCGACTCCGCTCTGACCGTGCACAGGGACAGGCCGGCCTGCTTGAAACCGATGCGACGGAGACAATGACGCAGACCGGCACCGCGGCCTGGCGTCGAAACGTACTCCGTCACACCTCGATCTGCAGCCTGTCGCCGAGCAGCGGTCCGAGCAGCTCGCGCACCCCGTCCGGCGAGAGGTCACCGAGGTACACCGTCTGACCGGACACCCCGCCCCCGCCCACCGTCTCGTAGATCTCCAGCCGGCTTACCTGCTTCGGTCGCGCAAGCACGATCCGCTCCACGACGGCGAAGGGGATCGGCTGCGCACCGCGCCAGGCCTGCGCGAACCCGCCCGCGGTGCCGCCCGCTCCCATGGCCAGAGCCATGTCCCGAACCTGCTGCGGACTGACCCGGAGGGCCGGGCGGCCGACGCCCAGCAGCCGGCTGAACAGGCCGCGCTGCAGCTGCGGGCTCCCGCCGCCAACCGGGACCGGGCACACAGCCAGCCCGTCGGTAAAGACCACGATCGTGCGGGTGAACCCGACCGCGTGGCCCCGGTCCTGCTGACGAACGAGGTTGTCGAGCTGACCGACGTAGGCCACGAGCGGACCCTAGCTCCCGCGCCGGGCGCTAGCCAGCGGGTGACCTAGCGTCCGGCCGGACGTCGATCCCGGCCTCCTTGCGCTGCGCCGCCGTGATCGGCGTCGGCGCGCCGGTGAGCGGGTCGTGGCCGGATGCCGCCTTCGGGAAGGCGATGACGTCCCGGATGGACTCGCGCCCGGTCAGCAGCATCAGCATCCGGTCCCAGCCGAACGCGATGCCGCCGTGCGGCGGCGGGCCGAACCGCAGCGCCTCGAGCAGGAACCCGAACTGCGAGCTCGCCTCGGCCCGCGACAGCCCGATCACGTCGAATACCTGCTGCTGCACGTCCGGCCGGTGAATCCGGATGGAGCCGCCGCCGATCTCGGTGCCGTTGCAGACGATGTCGTAAGCGTCGGCCAGCGCGCCGGCCGGCTCGACCGCGAACTTGTCCACCCACTCTGGCAGCGGCGACGTGAACGGGTGATGCACAGCCGTCCAGCCGCCCGCACCGTCATCCTCGAACATCGGCGCATCGACTACCCAGGTGAAGGCCCACGCGGCCGGGTCGATCAGCCCGCACCGATAGCCGATCTCCAGCCGGGCCGCGCCCAGCAGCGTCCGCGCCTCGTCAGCCGGACCCGCG
>JASHSZ010000615.1 GCA_030040815.1 Streptosporangiaceae bacterium | reverse complement strand
TTGGTCTCGATGCCCAGCGAGAGCGGTGTCACGTCCAGTAGCAGGACGTCCTTGACCTCGCCCTTGAGCACCCCGGCCTGCAGGCTCGCGCCGACGGCGACGACCTCGTCCGGGTTAACGCCCTTATTCGGCTCCTTGCCGCCGGTCAGCTCCTTGACCAGGTCGACGACGGCGGGCATCCGGGTAGAGCCGCCGACAAGCACGACATGGTTGATCTTGTCAAGCGAGACGCCGGCGTCCTTGATCACCTGCTGGAAGGGTGCCTTGCACCGGTCGAGAAGGTCAGCGGTCATCTTCTGGAACTCAGCGCGGCTGAGCTTAGCGTCCAGGTGCAGCGGACCCTGCTCGGAGTGGGTGATGTAAGGCAGGTTGATCTGCGACTCGGTCGAGCTAGACAGCTCGATCTTGGTCTTCTCGGCGGTCTCCCGCAGCCGCTGCAGCGCCATCTTGTCCTTGGACAGGTCGACGCCGTAGCTGTTCTTGAAGTCCTTGACTAGCCAGTCCACGATCCGCTGGTCCCAGTCGTCACCACCGAGGTGGTTGTCACCGCTGGTGGCCTTCACCTCGACGACGCCCTCGCCGACCTCCAGCAGCGACACGTCGAACGTACCGCCGCCGAGGTCGAACACCAGGATCGTGGCCTCGTTGTTCTTCTCCAGGTGGTACGCCAGCGCCGCTGATGTGGGCTCGTTGATGATGCGCAGGACGTTCAGCCCGGCGATCTGCCCGGCCTCCTTGGTGGCCTGCCGCTGCGCGTCGCTGAAGTAGGCGGGCACCGTGATCACCGCATCGGTGATGGTCTCGCCCAGGTACGCCTCGGCGTCCCTCTTGAGCTTCTGCAGGATGAACGCGCTGATCTGCTGCGCGGTGAACTTCTTGCCGTCGATCGATACGGTCCAGTCCGTGCCCATCTGCCGCTTGACCGACCGGATGGTCCGGTCAACGTTGGTCACGGCCTGCCGCTTCGCGACCTCACCGACGAGCACCTCGCCGTTCTTCGCGAAGGCCACGACGGACGGCGTCGTCCGCGAGCCCTCGGCGTTGGCGATGACCGAGGGCTCTCCGCCCTCGAGGACGGCGACGACGGAGTTAGTCGTCCCCAGGTCGATGCCTACCGCACGTGCCATGTGTTCTGTCCTTGATCCGATCCGTAAGGTTGAGTCCTGACGGCTCAAGTCTGCCACGCCGCTCGGCGTCAGGCAAACTAGTTGAGCTACCTTCACTCAACTTTGCTGGCCGCACAAGAGTGAACTGGGCAAGGTGCGGAGATATTCCCAGGCCAGGTGGCGATACCGATGAAAGGGACGAAATTTATAAATAGGTCATAGCCAGTCGGCTGGCGTCTCAGGCGACTTTCCTGTTGGTCTGCTACACGGAACGCTGTTCCTTGCGCTCGCGATACCGGCATGGGGCCGGCCGCACGTCGAGCCCAGCGGGCCTGGCACAGTCGCAGCCGCGCTGGGCGAACGCGGTCGTCGGTTGCGCCGCGCTAGTCGGCCCGACCGCGTACGTGATCTTCCTCCGGGTGACGACTGGTAGCTGGCTATGCCGACCTGATGCGCAGCAGGCGGGCTGGGATCTGCACCTGTCGAACCCGGCGCAAGGCGCTGCGGCTGACCTGGCGGGCGGCGTTCGAGCATCCGTTCGCAGTGGGTACCGCTTCGGGCTCAGCGCACCGCTCGCGGTTCTGCTGGCGATGCTGTGTTTCACTGCCGGTGGCCGGCTAAGGGGTGTTCGCAGGTGACGGCGCGGCCCGGCAGTACCGTGGCAGTACCTGCAGGCCGCTACCATCGGCTGTGCGCAGCGAGCGCTGTCGCGGTCGGAGACAGGCCGCCGATGATCAGCAGGAGGATCGGCAGTGCCGCTGGATGAGTCATCCGCCGACTTGAGCGCCGCCCGACCGGCGAGCACCGGCGGCGGCGAGCGACCGGATCCCGGTCCTGCTCTTGCCGCGGAGGACACTCTCGGCGACGCGGCTCCCGTCCACATAGTTGCCGACCGGACGATAGCCGAGCAGGAAACCGTCGGCGCCAAGGCTCGCACAGGCAGAGCCTCGTGGCCGGCTCCGCAGCCGGAAGGCCGCGCCCGGCTGTGGGACGGACCCACCGTCGTGATAGCCGTCGGAGTGGTCGCTGCCTACACCGTGATCTCAGTGTTCCGCTACCTGCGCCGCGACCCAACGTCCTGGGATCTCGGCATCTTCACCGAGTACGTCAAGCAGTACGCACACCTGAAGGCGCCGATCGTCAACATCAAGGCGCCTGGATTCGACCTCCTCGGAGACCACTTCCACCCGATCGTCGCACTGATCGCGCCGTTCTTCCGGCTGTTCCCGACCTCTGTCACGCTGCTGGTCGCGCAGGCTCTGCTGGCGGGACTGTCCGTGCTGCCGGTCAGCCAGCTCGGCCGCGAACTGCTGGGCAACGCTGCAGGCCGGTCGGTCGCCGCGGCCTACGGGTTGTCCTGGGGCCTGCAGCAGATGGTGAACTACGACTTCCACGAGATCGTCTTCGCGGTGCCGCTGCTTGCCTTCTCGCTGTCGGCTGTGGTGCGGGGCCGGACCAGAGCCGCGGTGCTGTGGGCGCTGCCGCTGGTCTTCGTCAAGGAGGACCAGGGCTTTACCGTGCTGGCGATCGGGCTGGTCCTGGCGTTTGCCTACCGGCGGCACGACGCCGGTCTGCTGCTGGGGTGCTGGGGAGTGTTCTGGTCGCTGCTGGCCATCATGGTGATCATTCCGCACTTCAACCCGCAGCACAGCTACCAGTACTGGTCAGAAGCCGGCGCGTTCAACCCGGTTGATGGTCACTTCAGCGTCGGCGCGCTGTGGTCGACCCTCAGTGATGGCGCGTCGACCAAGCTACCCACGCTGGTGATGATCCTGCTGCCGACGGCGTTCATCGCGTTGCGCTCGCCGGTCATCTTCGTCGCGGTGCCCAGCCTGGCGCTGCGCGCCATTAACACCAATCCGGCCTACTGGGGCACCGCCTGGCACTACAACGCGACCGTGATGCCGATAGTGTTCATCGCCGCGATCGACGCCATCGCTCGCATCCGGGCCCGCCGCCGCCAGCTGGCCAGCCAGCCGGCGGGGTCGGCAGAGCGCGCCCCGGAGAGCGTGGCCAGGTCCGGCCGGTCCCGTGTTCGACCGCTGGCGGGGCTCGAGATCGCCGCGGAGCGGTACGGCGCCGCGGCCATGGTCGCGATCTGCGCCGCGCTGGCCTTCCAGTTTCCGCTCAGCAGCCTGTGGATACCGGCCACCTACACGCTCGGCCCGCACGTCGCGGCGGAGAATAGGGCCATGGCGCTGGTGCCAAACGGGGCGAGCGTATCGACCGACCTGGACCTGCTGGCTCCGCTGGCAGCGAGGACCAATACGTACTGGCTCGGCAACGCTGGCGCCAACCCGGCGACTCGTTATGTGGTGTTCGACACCCAGAGCACCGACTGCACGGCGTGGGAATCGGTCTGCCTGTCCGGGCAGCCTGTGACCGTCCGTGCCGAAGTGGAGAGCCTCTCGCATGGCGCCAGGTACCAGCAGATTTTCGACAGCAACGGGGTCTTCCTGTTCCGGCGGACCGGCTAGACACTGCCTGGGTCAGAAGACCTCCATCGTCGTCAGGAACAGCCAAGAGACGATTGCCAGTGACGCCGCCAGGACCGCGATTACGCCCTCGTGCCAGCCTGCCCGTCGACCGAGCCTGGCGAGGGGCCACACCAGCGGGAAGAGCACCACGAGGAAGCGTGGGTCGCTCGACAGCGGTCGGGCCGGCCAGGGATCGGAAAGGAACAGCAGGATGCTGCCCCACGC
>JASHSZ010000614.1 GCA_030040815.1 Streptosporangiaceae bacterium | reverse complement strand
GATGAGCGACCACCGCGCGCTGAAGGAGCAACTCGTGCGAGCGGATCAGGCGCACGCGGCGCTGGTATTCGACGAGCAGGGGCTCGCGCAGGGCTGGTGCCAGTACGGCAGCACGGCGGAGCTCGGCCTCAAGCACGAGCGCGAGTACCGCAAGGATCCGCCGCCTCCTGCCCGCTGGCGGGTCACCTGCATCTTCGTGGACAAGCGGCATCGCGGCCAGGGGATCGCACGAGCCGCGCTTGAGGGCGCCCTCGCGCAGATCGCCGCGGCCGGCGGCGGCCTGGTCGAGGCGATCTCCGAGACTACCGCCGGCCGCGAAGCTCAGAGCCGGTTCCTGTTCAGCGCGACAGTCGAGCTGTTCGAGCAGTACGGATTCGCGCGGGGACGGCAGGTTGGCAAGCACGCGTGGATCGTCAGCCGAGACGTCGAGCCCGCTTAGAGGGCCCGACTGCCGCCCCGCCGCGTGCACCAGCTGCAGGCTGCTGGCGACACTCGCCGGAAGGTAGCTGTTCGCCGAAGCCTGCCGCACACTGATGCGGTGATCTGCGTACTCGGCGATGCGCTTCTCGACGTTGTCGTCCGCATGTCCGGACCGCTGACCGAGGAAACGGACACACCGGTAACGACGTGCTTGGGCGTGGGCGGACAGGCAGCCAACGTTGCCGCCTGGGTAACCGCGCTCGGCGGGCGGAGCCGGCTGATCACGGCGCGCGGGACAGATCTTGGTGCCGAGCTTGTCAGCGCGGAGCTCGCGCGCCGCGGCGTGGAGCTTGTCGGCCCGATCGTGCCGGGCAACACCGGTGTCGTGGTCTGTCTGTCGAACAGCGGCCGGCAGCGGTCCATGCTGACCGACCGCGGTGTCGGCACGGCGCTGGCTGCGAGCGCGGTCAGGCCGGACTGGCTGGACGGTTGCGAGTGGCTGCACCTGAGCGGCTACGCGCTGGCGCAGGAACCGATGCGCACCGCGGCTGTGACGATTGCGCGGGAAGCGAGTAGGCGATCGATGCGCCTAGCCGTGGACCTGTCGTCGACCGCCATGATCGAGACATCCGGGGTGGCGGGGTTCCGGGAGCTGATCGCCTCGATCGGCCCGCACGTCGTATTCGGGAACGAGGCCGAGGTGGCACTGCTCGGCGACGCCGGGCTCCCCGACGACGGGACGCTGATCGTTAAGCTGGGCGCCGAAGGCGTCCGCGTCGACGGGAGGCACTTCCCCGCCCTGGCTACCGAAGCGGTCGACTCAACTGGGGCGGGCGACGCCTTCGCGGCCGGCTACCTCGTCGGCGGAGTCCAGCTCGGCCTGACCGCCGCGGCGCGGGCGGTCGCGAAAATGGGAGCCATGCCGTGACGTTTGCGCCGCAGCTGACAGGTGAGATCGCCGAGGCGCTGAGGCTCGGCCGGCCGGTCGTCGCGCTCGAGACGACGCTCGTGTCGCACGGGTTCTCGGGGGGCCGCGGGCTTGACGCGGCGCTGGAGTCCGAACGGCGAGTCCGGGCCGCGGGGGCGACACCGGCCACGATCGGCGTGCTGGATGGCATCGTGCGGGTCGGGCTCAATGCCCCCGAGCTCAAGCGGTTCGCCGACGCCGGCACCGGCGCCCGCAAGCTGGGTGCGCGCGATCTTGCCGCTTGCGTCGTCCAGGGCGCGCTGGGGTCGACGACGGTCGGCGGCACGCTGGCTGTCTGCCGCGCGGTGGGCATCCGGTTCGTCGGCACCGGCGGCGTCGGCGGCGTGCACCGCGATTTCGCCGACACCCTGGACATCTCCGCCGACCTGCCGCAGCTGGCGCGGACCCCGGCGGTGGTCGTCTGCTCAGGCGCCAAGTCGATCCTGGACGTCAGCGCGACCGCCGAGCTGCTGGAGACGCTCGGCGTGCCCGTGCTCGGCTGGCAGACCGCGACGCTGCCGCTGTTCTACAGCGGAGAGGGCGGCCCGCCGGTCTCGGCGACGGTAGCGCACGCTGCGGAGGCCGCCCAGATAGCCGCGACGCACTGGCAGCTCGTTCCCTCCGGAGGCCTTATCCTCGCTCGCCCGCCCACGGATGGCCTTGATCTCGAGGCAGTGGTGACGGAGGCGGTAGCGCAGGTGCGCCGCGCGGGCGTGACGGGCCAGGCGATTACCCCCGCGGTGCTGGCGGCGGTGGAGGAGCTCAGCGGTGGGCGCAGTGTCCAGGTCAACCGGCGCCTCATCGCCGACAACGCCGAGCTCGCCGCCAGGGTCGCGGTCGCCTACGCCGGTCTCGCGCCCAGGTCGACGATGGCCGCGACCGGCCCCCCGCCGTCTGGTCCCTGATGCGCCGCCGAGACTGAGACGAACACGGCAGGGTCACCGGTCACGGCCGCGGCGACGCCGCCGACACAGGCCTTGATCTGGCGGTGCCAGTGCACGTCAGAGTCGTCGAGCATCGCGTTGCGGCGGCCCCGGACCCGGCCATCCTGACTGGCCTCGCACTTGAGGAACACGTTGACCAGCCGGCCGTCCAGGTCGCTCGGGTGTGGCCGGTCCGGCAGGGCCAGGCCGGCGTTCCTGATGGCCGCCCAGATGCCGTCGGCGTCCAGCGCGTCCGTCATGACCGAATGACCGATCCGGTACCGTCCGCCGATGCCGCGAACGTTGCCGGCCACGACCACCTGGGCCCGGTCGAGTTCGACGCCGGAGGAGCAAGACGCCACGGCGGAGCCCAGTGCGCGGTTGCGCATGACATCGCTGTCGGCGGGCATCGCGATCTCGCCGAGCGCGACGGCGATGCCGAGGGCGGCGGTCCCGTTGGACACGTCCATGGACTCGCCGGTGTTCTCGGTAAAAACGCTGTGCCCGCGGCCCGCCGCGTCGCGGATCGTCTGGATGGTGAGCAGCGGCGTCTTCGTCTGCACGTAGTGCACGTCCGCCGGATCGCTGATGCCCGCTGCTGCCATCGCCGCCGTTACCG
>JASHSZ010000613.1 GCA_030040815.1 Streptosporangiaceae bacterium | reverse complement strand
GTCGTGGCTGCGGATCGGTCAACTCCAGTTCGACTACCTGCTCGGGCACGGCCTCAGGCCAGGCATGCGGATGCTCGAGATCGGTTGCGGGAACCTGCGCGGCGGTCGTCTGTTCATCGACTACCTGGATGCCGGGAACTACTACGGCACCGACATCTCCCCCGACATTCTCCTCGCCGCGCAGCGCACGATCACGCAGTTCGGCCTGCAGCGCAAGCTGCCGCATCTGTGCTTGGTCGACGACCTGCGGCTGGAGTTCTTGCCGGACGAGTGCTTCGACGTCGTGCACGCGCACAGCGTCTTCTCGCACTCGCCGCTGCCGGTGATCGAGGAGTGCCTGGCGCATGTCGGCCGCGTGCTGACCCGCAGCGGGTTCTTCGACTTCACCTTCGATCGCACGCAGGGGGCCGAGCACCAGGTGCTCCGCGAGGACTTCTACTACCGGACCGAGACGCTGACCGGCCTGGCTCAGCGGTATGGGCTTGATGCCCGCTTCATGCCCGACTGGGAGCAGACAGGACACCCGCAGTCGAGGATTCGGGTGACCCGGCTGGCCTAGCGGTTGGTCACGCTCGCGCACCACACTGGTACCAGGCAGCTACGGCGGGCAGAGGGGAGGGAGCGTGGCCGCGGAGCCCAGGGTGCTGGCGATGGTCCTCGCGGGCGGCGCCGGCAAGCGACTCGCCCCGCTCACCGCTGACCGGGCAAAGCCGGCTGTGCCGTTCGGCGGGCTGTACCGCCTCATCGACTTCGCACTGTCCAACCTGGTCAACGCCGGGCTGCGGCGCATCTGCGTGCTGACCCAGTACAAGAGCCACAGCCTGGACCGGCACATCACCACGACCTGGCGGCTGTCGAGCCTGCTCGGCAACTACGTGACACCCGTGCCGGCCCAGCAGCGGCTTGGCCCGCACTGGTACACCGGCTCGGCGGACGCGATCTACCAGTCGCTCAACCTGATCTTCGACGACGAGCCCGATATCGTCGCGGTCCTCGGCGCGGACCACGTGTTCCGCATGGATCCGCGGCAGATGATCGACCGCCACGTCGCGCACGGCGCGGGGGTCACCGTCGCCGCCATCCCGGTGCCTCGGGCCGAGGCGACGGCCTTCGGCGTCATCGGCGTCGCGGACGACGAGCTCACCATCGAGGCATTCCGGGAGAAGCCAGCCGACCCGCCAGCCATGCCCGGCCGGCCGGACCTGGCGTACGCATCCATGGGCATCTACGTTTTCAGCGCAGATGTGCTCGTCGAGGCGCTCCGCGAGGACGCGGCCGACGATTCCAGCCGCCACGACATGGGTGGCGACATCGTGCCGATGCTCGTCCGCCAGGGTGCGGCGCAGGTCTATGACTTCCTCGACAACAGCGTCCCTGGCGCGGACCCGCGCGACGCGGGCTACTGGCGCGATGTCGGAACGCTCGACGCTTACTTCGACGCGCACATGGACCTGTGCGCCGTGCAGCCTGTGTTCAGCCTGTACAACGACAAGTGGCCGATCCTCACGCACGTGCCCAGCCAGCCGCCCGCCAAGTTTGTGCACGACTCCGGGGATCGGGTCGGCCGGGCCCTCAACAGCGTCGTCAGCAACGGGGTCATCGTGTCCGGCGGGCTGGTGCGCGAGTCGGTGCTCTCGCCGGGGGTCCGCGTGAATAGCTGGGCCCGGGTGGAGCGCGCCGTCATCATGCACAACACCCGGATCGGGCGGCACGCCGTGATCGAGAACGCGATCATCGACAAGAACGTGGACGTGCCGGAGGGCGCCCAGATAGGCATCGACAAGGACTATGACCGTGCGCGGGGTTTCGTGGTCTCCGACGGCGGCGTCACCGTGGTGGGCAAGGGCCAGAAGGTCGTGGCGTGACCGGGCTGGCCGACGCGCGCTCGGACCGGCTGCAGGTGGCCATGCTCACGCGCGAGTATCCGCCTGAGGTGTACGGCGGCGCTGGCGTCCACGTCGAGTACCTGGCCCGGTCCCTCGCCGACCTCGTCGACCTGACCGTGCACTGCCAGCGCGCGGGGCACGAGGCGGGCGGCCCGCCGGAGCCGCCCGTCGTGGCGCACCGGCCATGGGACCTGCTCGCGGGGGCCAACGAGGCGCTGCGGGTGATCTCGACCGACCTGTCGATGACCGAGGCGGCGGGCGGCGCGCAGCTGGTGCACTCGCACACCTGGTATACCAGCCTGGCTGGCCACCTGTGCTCGCTGTTGTACGGCGTACCACACGTCATGACGGCGCACTCGCTCGAGCCGCTGCGGCCGTGGAAGGCTGAGCAGCTAGGCGGCGGTTATGCGCTGTCGAGCTGGTGTGAGCGAACCGCAATCCTGGCCGCCGCTGCGGTCATCGCGGTATCCAACGGGATGAAAGCGGACATCCTCGCCTCCTACCCGGAGGTCCGCCCCGACCGGGTGCACGTCATCTATAACGGGATCGACGCGGACTTCTACCGCCCCGACCCCGAGCGGGACGTGCTGGCCAGGTACGGCATCGACCCGAGTCGGCCCTCGGTCGTGTTCGTCGGCCGGGTCACCAGGCAAAAGGGCCTGCCGGTGCTGCTGCGCGCCGCCGGACGGTTTGATCCTGGCGTGCAGCTCGTGCTGTGCGCGGGCCAGCCCGATACCGCAGAACTTCAGGCGGAAGTGACCGGCCTGGTCGACCAGTTGCGGGCGAGCCGCGGCGGGGTCATCTGGCTGCCTGGCATGCTGGCCAAGACTGAAGTGGTGCAGATTCTCAGCCACGCGACGGTGTTCGTGTGCCCGTCTGAGTACGAGCCGCTCGGCATCGTCAACCTGGAGGCGATGGCCTGCGGTTGCGCGGTCGTGGCCTCGGACGTGGGCGGCATTCCTGAGGTGGTCGCGAACGACGTGACCGGCCTGCTCGTGCCGCCGCGCGACGAGGCGGCACTCGCTGCGGC
>JASHSZ010000612.1 GCA_030040815.1 Streptosporangiaceae bacterium | reverse complement strand
AAGATCATCCGGTCCCGCAGGATGCCCGCCACGTTCACCAGCACGTCCAGCCGGCCGAACTCGCCGATCGCCGTCTTGACCAGGCCCTCGGCCGCCCCGTGGTCGGACACATCCGCGCCGCTGGCCACCGCCCGCCCGCCAGCGCCCGTGATCTCCGCGACCACCTGCTGGGCCGGCCCCGCGTCCCGCCCCGAACCATCCACCGCCGCACCCAGATCGTTGACCACCACCGACGCGCCCTCACGGGCCAGCAGCAGCGCCGTCGACCTGCCAATTCCGCGTCCAGCGCCAGTGATGATCGCGACCCGTCCCGCCAGCAACGCCATTCCGGCTCACCCAACCCCATCCGCGTCCGGTGATTGCGAATTATTGGAATCGTCTTCTGGAATTAGCCTCGTGTAGCTAGCCGACCGGTGTCAAGGTCGCCTCCGTGGGCCGCTGGCCCGTCAGAAGTGCCGCCGCGCCCCGGTACCGCGTCTGACGCTAGGGCAGGCGCGCGGGCCGGTCTGGCCGACCACGGGGCGATCTCGCTATTGCGAGCGCAATAGCGATCTCACTCCGTTCGAGCCTCTCAGTCGCCACTGGCCGGACCATCGCTGCGACTCTTGCGCCACCGGAGAGTGCTGAGGCATTGATCGCGGGTACCCCCGGCTCCTAGAATTTGATTCTAGTATTCCGTGCAACCCCTGCCGAGCCCGGCAGAAGGCGGAGAGGCGGCTGGGATGCCCGCACCTGAAGAGCGATCCGACGCGTACGAAGCAGCGAGGGCAGCGGCGACGCAGTGGCTGACGGCCAACTGGGATCCGAGCCTCAGTGTCCGCGACTGGTGGGCCAGGCTGGCCGAATCGGGCTGGGGCTTCCCGACCTGGCCGGAAGGATGGTTCGGGAAAAGCATGTCCGCGGACGCGGCCGCGGGCGTGCGATCGGCATACGCGGAGTCGGGAGTGCTGCCGCCACCCACTGGCCTCGGCCAGCTGCTTGGCGGGCCGATGCTGCTGGTGCACGCGACCGACGAGCAGAAGGCCAGGTTCCTGCCCGCGCTGGCGCGCGGCGAGGAGTCCTGGTGTCAGTTCTTCTCCGAGCCCGGCGCTGGATCTGATCTCGCCGGCGCGCAGACCAGAGCGGTGCACGACGGTGATGAGTGGGTCGTGGACGGCCAGAAGGTGTGGACGTCAGGAGCCCAGTGGGCCGACCGCGGGATGCTGTTGGCCCGGACCGACCGCGAGGTACCCAAGCACCACGGGCTGAGCTTCTTCATCATCGACGTCGACCAGCCCGGCATCGAGGTACGACCCCTCCACCAGATGAACGGCGCGCACGGCTTCAACGAGGTGTTCTTCACCGGCGCCAGGGTCAGCGACGACCGCCGCGTCGGTGAGCCCGGAGGCGGCTGGTCGGTCGCCGTGACGGTGCTGATGTACGAACGCTTCATGTCGGCCGTCGTCTCGGCCATGCCCGGCCGTAAGGGCGGCCAACTCGACGAGCCAGCGGGCGTCGCGGCCGACCGCGCAGCCCGTGCGCGCACGCTTGGCCGCACCGGAGTCAGCGAGCTGGTGATCGAGGCCGCGACGAAACTCGGCCGAACCAGCGATCCCGTGTACCGGCAGCGCCTCGCGGCGCTCTGGGCGCTGGAGACCACAAACGGCTACCTTGCCCGCGGCGGTCAGAGCGCCCGGGACGGGAGGCGGCCGAGCGCGCACGGGTCGCTGACCAAGCTCGCCCGTTCTCACCTGACCAGGACCGGCCGGGACACGGGCATGGCGGTCCTCGGCGCCCAGGGCTTGCTCGACTCGCCAGACACCACGGGCGGCGGCGAGATCCAGTACCGCGCGCTCTCCAGTCCGGGCGCATCGATCGCCGGCGGCACGGACGAGATCCAGCGCGGCATCGTCGGCGAGCGCGTCCTCGGGCTGCCGAAAGAACCCCGCGTCGACCGCGACGTTCCGTTCAAAGACCTCACCACCGGAACGCAGCGGCCAGCCGAGTGAGGTTGGCCGCCGCGCACGCACCAGCCGCCAGGAGGCTCGCCGTGGAACTCGACCTTGGCCCAGAGATCGCGCGGTTCCGCGCGGAGCTGCAGGACTGGATCGCCGCCGAGGCCCCGGCCGGGCTGACTGGCATTGCCGACTGGCGCACCGCCATGACCGCCGGCGGACTGCGCGGCACGCGGCTTGCCGCCGCGCAGGCGGATCCCGCCTACGCCGAGTGGGCGGCGAAGCTGCTCGCCAGGCAGCTCATCTGCCCGCAGTGGCCGCAAGAGTTCGGCGGACAGGGCATGGACGCGGTGCGCCTCGCGGTGCTCAACGAGGAGTTCGATCGCGCCGGCGTGCCACGGGTGACGCGCGGCATGGGGGAAAGCCTGGTCGGCCCCTCGATCATCGTGCATGGCACGCCCGAGCAGCAGGCCTACTTCCTGCCCCGGATCATTTCCGGCACGGATGTGTACTGCCAGGGCTTCTCCGAGCCTGGTCATGGCTCAGACCTGGCAGCCGTGGAGACGCGCGGCGTGGTGGACGGCGACGAGATCGTGATCACGGGCCAGAAGGTCTGGACGTCGGGAGCTGCCAGGGCCAACCGGATGTTCGTGTTGTGCCGTACCGATGCGCAGGTGCCGAAGCACGCGGGGCTGTCATACGTGCTGATTGACTTCACCGATCTGGCTGTCCAGTTCCGGCCGATCAGGCAGATGTCTGGCGCCCAGGAGTTCTGCGAGGACTTCCTCGACGGAGTGCGGGCGCCGTTGTTCAACGTCATCGGCGGGCTGGGCAACGGCTGGCGGGTAGCGATGACGACGCTCGGGCATGAGCGTGGCGGCCGGGCTACGGTCCAGCATCTTGGCTTCGAGCGGGAGTTCTGGGAGCTGGCCGACACCGCGCGCAAGCGCGGCAACACTGGCGACGCGCTCATCCGGCAGCAGCTGGCCTGGGCGTACACCCACGCTGAGTTGATGCGCTACAGCGGCTTGCGGACGCTCGCGCAGTTGGCCGGCGGGCGTCCGCCAGGACCGGAGGCGTCGGTGGCCAAGCTGTTCTGGAGTGAGTACCACAAGCGGCTGGGCGAGGTCGCGATGAGTATCGAGGGCCCGGACGGCCTGTTGCGGCCAGCGGGCGCGGGCTATCCGACCGGGCGGTGGCAGAACGTATTCCTCAGCAGCCGGGCCGGCACCATCTTCTCCGGTACCAGCGAGATCCAGCGCAACATCATCGGCGAGCGCGCGCTGGGGCTGCCGAAGGAGCCCCGGGTCGCGGGCTGATGGCCCGCGTGCGGAGCCAGCGGGCGCTGCGCCGGGCGGTACCGCCACCGTCCATCGGCTGACAGACGGCAGCGACGAGAGGAAGGAGCGGCCCGGTAGTGCTGAACCAGACCGAAGCGCAGTTCCCTGCCAGCCAGCACGACTCGGGCGGACGGCGCGCGGCCAATCACCGCGCGTCGCGTGAGCTGGTCGCGCCCGCCCGGCTGCGTGAGTTCTTCGCGCCACGCAGCATCGCGATGGTCGGCGCTTCTGACAACTCCGGGTGGGCCAGGTTCATCGTGGCGAGTTGCGCCACGACAGGCTTCACCGGCCGGCTAATTCCGGTGCACCCCACCGCGACGACGGCGTTCGGCCTGCCCGTCGCGCCAAGCCTGCGGGACGTGCCCGAACCGGTAGACCTCGCGTTTATCCTGACGCCCACCCAGGCCGTCGAAGCCGTGCTGGATGACATGGGCGCGGCGGGCGTCAAAAACGCGATCGTGCTGGCCTCCGGCTACCGCGAGGTCGGCGAGAACGGCCTGGTGCTCGAGGACGCCATGACGGCTCGCGCGATCGCCAACGGCGTCACCGTGCTGGGGCCTAACTGCCTGGGCTTCCTGAACGCGCACACCACGTCCGCGCCGTTTGCGCTCAACGTGCCGCCACCGCTGACGGCTGGGCCGGTCGGCATCGCGCTGCAGAGCGGCGCGCTGGCCAGCGTCGTGCTTGCCTTCGCCCGCGCGCACGGCATCGGCGTCAGCACCCTGACCTCCCTGGGCAACGAGTGCATGATGAGCACCGTCGACGTGCTCAACTACCTGGTCGAAGACGACGCGACCAAGGTCATCTGCCTGTTCCTCGAGGAGATCAGCGACCCGGCAGCGTTCGCCCGCGCGGCCGCCAACGCGGACGAGGCCGGCAAGCCCATCGTGGCGCTGAAGGTCGGCTCGAGCGCGGTCGGCCAGCAGGCGGCGCTGGCGCACACCGGCTCTATCGTCGGCGACGACGCGATCGTCGACGCAGCGCTGCGCCAGCTCAACGTGATCCGCGTGACGACCATCGAGGACCTGCTGAGCACCGGCGCCCTGCTGGGCTACGACCGCTGGCCCCGCGGGCGGCGGATGGGCGTGCTCACGGCCTCTGGCGGTGCGTGCGACATCATCGCCGACCTGGCCAGCGCGCGAGGACTGGAGATTCCCGCCTTCGCGGAGCGAACCGCCGCTGCAATAGCCGAGCACCTCCCGCCGTTCGCCACCGCGCACAATCCGCTCGACGTGACCGGCTACGGTCTCGCCAACACCAGGAACCGCGGCACGAGGACCGCGATCGACCACGCGCTCGACATCGCGGTGGACGACCCGAACCTCGACTTCGTGCTGTTCTCCGGGGTCAATCTGCCGGACGCGCGACCACCGGACGAGGCCATGGCCAGCTTCATAGAGCAGCGGATTGACTGGCTGGCCGCCCGGATGTCGTCGGCACCCATCCCGGTCATCCCGATCGGCCACACGTGCGTGGACACCAGCGGCTACGGGCGCGAGCTGCTGACCGCGAAGGGGATGCACGTGCTCGCCGGGATCGACATCGGAATCACCGCCCTCGACAACGCGTTGCGCTGGCTTGAGAACCGCGGGCGCGTTCAGCCGGTCGGCCGGACCCCGGCCGTGCCCGTACGGCCGGTGTCGGTGTCGGGGCCATGGTCCGAGGCCGCCGCGCGGCAGCTGCTGACGTCGAACGGCGTCCCGGTCGTGCCGGGCGGCCTGGCCAGGTCGGCCGATGAGGCGGTCGAGATCGCGCGCGAGGTGGGTATGCCGGTCGCGCTGAAGATCTGCTCGGCGCAGCTCACGCACAAGTCAGACATCGGCGGCGTGGCACTCGGCCTGACGTCCGATTCAGACATCCGAGCCGCGTACGAAAAGGTTCTCGCCGCAGCCGATGCGGTGCCGGCCGCGAGCATCGACGGAGTCCTGGTGACCGCCATGCGCTCGGGCGGCACGGAACTGCTCGCCGGCGTCACCGTTGACCCCACCTTCGGTCCGGTGCTGGCGGTCGGTCTGGGCGGGATCTGGGTCGAGGTCTTGCGCGATGCGAGCCTGCGCGTGCTCCCGGCCGACGCCGCCGAGGTCAGGCGGATGCTCGGCGAACTGCGTGGCCTTCCCCTGCTGGAGGGCGCGCGCGGTACCACCCCCGCCGATCTGGACGGCGTCGCCGCGGTGATCGCCGCGCTGAGTACGACGGCCCTCTCGCTGGGCGGTGCGCTGCGGGCGCTCGAGGTCAACCCGCTGTGGGTGGACGGAGATCGGGTCGAGGCGCTGGATGTTCTCGTCGTCACCGAGGCGGGGTGACCGGGCCGCACGCCAGACACGGAGTTAGGCAGCGGAGTGGGCGTGTTCACAGGCGTCAGGGCGCGTGCGTTCGCGGAAAGGCGCGCGGCGGTCGTGGCGCCGGCCGCTCCGGCTCCAGCCTGGAGGGCGACCGGAACCACGATCGCCAGCCCGAGGAGCAGGCAG
>JASHSZ010000611.1 GCA_030040815.1 Streptosporangiaceae bacterium | reverse complement strand
GGCCACCACGGCAGCGCTCGTCAGGACACAGGCGATGACGATTGCAGCCTCCGGGTCGGCACGGTGCGGTGCGCCGCACCTGGACCGGCACAATACCGGGGAGTCCGCCTCAGCTGCCCGAGTGTTTGCCAGCCAGGAAGCAGGGAAGCGGTGGGCACGTGGTCGACAGGATGATGTGCCTCGGGTGCCTCTCGGGCAGGTATCGGCACCACCATGAGACCGACGCCAAGAGCCGGCCAATGGGCCCGAAGGAAGCTGTGACCTACGTGGACGGGAGGGCGTTGTGCATCGACTGCGCCGCTCATGCCCGCGAACTTGTCGCTCCGCAGCCTGATGGGGATATCGAGGCGGCCCCCACGGCTTCTCCGGCACGCCTCGTCGATCGCCTCGCTGGCTGAGCCTTCTCGTCGGCAGTGTCACGCCAGGCACGGTCACGCGCGACGAAGACCTCCACATGGACGTGGCGCTTCGACGGCCAGGTCCTGCACCCCGTTCCGGAAGCCGCGGGAATCGAACGCAGTCGTGGGGTATTTATCGTTAATACGGGGTATTAAGAACTTAGGCTGGCCGGGCACGCAGACGAGCACGGGGGGCTTGTGAGATGGCAGGCGAGGCAGACAGCATGGGTCAGTCCGGCGGTGGCGGCGCGGGCGGCGCTGGCCGTGGCGACGCTCTGGCGCTGCCCGAGCCGGAGCGCCTGCTGACACCGGCGGAAGTCGCCACGATGTTCCGGGTTGATCCCAAGACGGTCACCCGGTGGGCCAGAGACGGCAGGCTGACCGCCGTCCGGACGCTCGGCGGCCATCGGCGGTACCTGGAGTCCGAGGTGCTGGCGCTGCTCCGGGCGGCTCGTTCCGCCGGCGCCGACTAGACCCCGCGGCGCTGGCTGCGTCGCGGCGCGTCCCGGCGGCTAGCCGCCGCGAGTGCATAGAGTTGGCGTGTGGCTGATCCGGCGAGCTACCGGCCGGCGCCCGGCTCCATCCCCGAGTCGCCCGGCGTCTACCGGTTCCGTGACGAGCGCGGCCGGGTTGTCTACGTCGGTAAGGCGAAGAGCCTGCGATCGCGGCTCAACTCCTACTTTGCCGACTTCGTGAGCTTGCATCCGCGGACTCAGTCGATGCTGCGCGCCGCCGCGAGCGTCGACTGGACCGTCGTGGCCACCGAGGTCGAGGCCCTGCAGCTGGAATACTCGTGGATCAAGGAATTCGATCCGCGGTTCAACGTCCGGTACCGAGACGACAAGAGCTACCCGTACCTCGCCGTCCTGATGGACGAGGAGTTCCCGCGGGTGCAGGTCATGCGCGGGGCCAAGCGCCGCGGCGTGCGGTACTTCGGCCCGTACTCGCACGCGTGGGCGATCAGGGACACAGTCGACACCCTGCTGCGGGTGTTCCCGGTTCGGACTTGCTCGGCGGGCGTCTTCAAGCGGGCGGGCCAGATCGGCCGCCCGTGCCTGCTCGGGTACATCGACAAGTGCTCGGCGCCGTGCGTCGGCCGCATCGATGCCGCTGCGCACCGGCGCCTCGCTGAGGAGTTCTGCGACTTCATGGCGGGACAGACGGGCCGGTTCATCCGGCGGCTGGAAACGCAGATGCGCGAGGCCGCGGCGGCCGAGGAGTACGAGCGCGCGGCCCGGCTGCGCGACGATATCCAGGCGCTGCAGCGGGCGCTGGAGAAGCAGGCGGTGGTGCTGCCGGACGGCACGGACTGCGACGTCATCGCGCTGGCGGAGGATCAACTCGAGGCTGCGGTGCAGATTTTCTACGTGCGCAGCGGCCGGGTACGCGGCCAGCGCGGCTGGGTGCTTGACAAGGTCGAGGACGTCACGCCCGGCGAACTGGTCGAGCACTTCCTCGGCCAGGTCTATGGTGACGACCCGGCGGCCGCCGACGGCCCCACGCCCGGTGCCGCAAACGGCGGTGCCGCAAACGGCAATGGCCGGGCTGCGGAGTCCGGCCGGGCCCGGCTGTCGGCGATCCCGCGCGAGGTCCTGGTGCCGGCGCTGCCACCCGACGTCGCGACCGTCGAGGAATGGCTGGGGGGCAAGCGCGGCGGGCGAGTGAGCCTGCGAGTCCCGCAGCGCGGGGACAAGAAGGCGCTGCTGGACACGGTCGCGCGCAATGCCGGGGAGACGCTGGCCCTGCACAAGACGCGGCGGGCCAGCGACCTGACCACCCGCAGTCAGGCGCTGGGGGAAATCCAGGACGCGCTCGGCCTGGACGAGGCGCCGCTGCGGATCGAGAGCTACGACGTGTCCAACCTGCAGGGCACGCACGTCGTCGCGTCCATGGTCGTATTCGAGGACGGCCCGGCGCGCAAGTCGGAGTACCGCCGGTTCGCCATCAGGGGCCTGGCCGGGACCGACGACGTGGCCGCGATTCACGAGGTGATCAGCCGCAGGTTCCGGCGTTACCTGGACGAGCAGGCGGCGGCTCCGCCGGGCCTGGATGAGCTGGCCGCCGGCGCCGACGGTGAGCGGCGCAAGTTCTCCTATCCGCCGAACCTGCTGGTCATCGACGGCGGCCCGGCACAGGTCGCGGCGGCTGTCAAGGC
>JASHSZ010000610.1 GCA_030040815.1 Streptosporangiaceae bacterium | reverse complement strand
CTGCGCCGGGGCGCGTCCCGGTGGGTCGCCGCGCTGGCGATCGCGCCGGTCCTGCTGGATGCCTACCAGCTCCAGCAGGAACAGACGATCATGCCCACGACCTGGTTCGAGGCGCTGCTCGTGGCCGGCCTGGCGGTCCTGCTCTGGCAGCCGGATCCTGGCTGGCGGGGGATCACCGTCGCGGGACTGCTGCTCGGCGCTTCGGCCCTGGCCTGGCAGGCCGGTGAGGTGCTGGTCCTGCCGGCGGCGATCTACCTCCTCGCCGGTGGCGGCGGCTGGCGCCGCGCGGTCGGCAAGGCCGCCGTGGTGTGCGTCGCGTTCGCGGTGCCCATCCTCGCCTACAGCACCGGCTCGTATCTCTCCGGCGGACCGTTTGGGCTGTCGCATCAGGGCGTCACCTCGCTGTATGGCCGGACGGCGGCAGCCGTGGACTGCGCCACCATCCGGCTGACGGCGGCCGAGCGGGCGATCTGTCCAACCGCGTCGCAGCAGGCGCACGGAGACGACTGGCTCGCGTTCAACCCGGACTCACCGGTGCAGGCCATCTACCACAAGCTCCCCCGCGCCGAGGTGAACAGCACGATCACGAGCTTCAACTCCGCGGTGCTGCGTCAGCAGCCGCTGCGCGTCCTGGCTGGCTACGGCCGGGACGTCCTGAAGCTGTACGCGCTGACCAGGCATACCGCGCCGGGCGACGCGCCGATCACCCGTTGGCAGTTCGCGAAGTCGTTCCCCTACTTCACGCCGCACGCCAGCAAGCACGAGGTCGAGGCGATAGTCGACCAGTTTGGCGGCGGCCAGCCCACGGTCTGGCGGCCCGTGGCGGACTTCCTGCACCACTACCAGCTCGACGGCGGTTACACCCCCGGCCCGCTGCTGGTGCTGTTCACCGTCACCGGGCTCGCGGGCTCGCTCGTGGCCCTGCTGCGCCGGCGGCTGGACTCGCGCACCCGCCAGCTAGCCCTGGCCTGCCTGCTGTGCTTCGGGTCCGCCGCCTTCTTGCTGCTGGCGGCCGACGTGCCCGTGTTCTCCTGGCGGTATCAGATCCCCGCGCTGGTGACGCTGGTTCCGGCCGGTGCCCTCGGCCTCGGCGTCATCGTCGAGCTGATCAGCAAGCGACGTACTCGGTCCGCGTAGCCGTCTGAGTCACCTAGTGTTAGCAGCCCGAGCGTCCGTCGTGGCCGGTCGGGGTGGCCGGGCTTGGGAACCCGTTCCCTTAATCCTTGGGGCTGATCCGGGTGCCGATATCGGCACCCTCGCAGATCTGCCGCATGGCCCCGGCGGCGGCGACGTCGAACACGTGCATGGTGAGCGATTGCTCGTTCGCGAGCACGAAGGCGCTGGTGTCCATCACGCGCACGCCCATCGCCAGCGCCTCGTCGTAGGTGAGCCGCTCGAACCGGACCGCGCTGGGATTCAGCCTGGGATCAGTGTCGTAGACCCCGTCGACGCCGCGCTTGGCGACTAGGAGCGCGTCCGCCTCAACCTCCAGGGCACGCTGGACCGCCGGGTAATCGGTCGTCACGTACGGCTGCCCGATGCCACCCGCGAGCAGCACGATCGACCCGCGCTCCAGGTGCCGGATGGCGCGCAGCCGGATGAACGGCTCCGCGACCGTCTCGATCGGGATGGCGGTCATCACCCGGATGTCGATGTCGGTCCTCGCGGTGAGCGCCCCGCGCAGCATCAGCGCGTTCATGACCGTGCCGAGGATGCCGATGTTGTCTGCCTCGGCGCGGCTGATGCCCCACCCCGCCGCCATGCGGCCGCGGAAGAAGTTGCCGCCGCCGAGGACGACCGCGATCTGGACGTTCAGCTCGCGCACGGCCAGCACCTCGTCGGCCACCTTGGCCAGGCTCGCCGGGTCTGCCCCCGAACCTGCCGCCCCGGCCAGCGCCTCGCCGCTGAGCTTGACCACGACCCGGTGATAGCGCAGCATCGCCACGGCCCCTTTCGCGGCGGCCCCGCGTCAGCCGCCCTGCCCAGTATGGCCGCCTACCGCGCCAGCGCGGCGAGCACCGGGACGAAATGCTCGAACGGAAGCACTGCTGCGGCTGGCTCCTTGGCCAGGTCATCCCAGCGCCGAACCTGACAGGCCGCACCGGCGTGCGGGCTCGCCTCGAATTGGGTGATCTCGTCCGGCCGCATCGGGCCGCCCTGCACGCCGAGGGTGTAGACCGAGGCCGGGGAGAGCCCGGACTCATAGCCCGGCTCTACCGCGCACAGGTACCGCTTGGCAGCCACGTGCAGCCGGACGGGCTCGGTCACCTGCGGGCCGAACCACTGTGCCAGCCACGCGGCACCCTGTTCGCCGTGCCTGTTGTCGATGCCGCGCATCAGGTCCTGGCCCGTCCGCGTGCCGGTGAAGTGGCCAACGTCGTGCAGCAGCGCCGCCACGATCAGCTCCGGCGTCGCGCCGGCCTGCTCCGCGAGCGCGCCCGCCTGCAGCATGTGCGCCGCCTGGCTCACCGGTTCGCCTAGGTAGTCGGCAGCGCCCTCGCTGGCGAACAGGGCCGCGATGATCGTGACCGCGGCAGGCCAGGTTGTGTCCATGGGCTCAGCCTGTCCCGTCCTGGTCCGGCGTGCAACGGCGAGCGTGCCGTTCGTTCGCG
>JASHSZ010000609.1 GCA_030040815.1 Streptosporangiaceae bacterium | reverse complement strand
GTCTGTGACCAGAAGTCAACGCTGCTGCTGTCTGTGGCGGTAATTTGGCGCTCGAGCAGGCCTAACTCGACCTTGCTTCGTGCTCACCTGCCAGTCGCTGCCGGTCAGCGACGAGCTGACTGTCGGACTACGACGCCTGAGCGGCCAAGCCGGTTCGCGCGCCATCAGATGGGTTGCAGTTGTGCGAGCAGGCGCATGCAGCCGCCGCAAGATAGGCAATTCTGCTCTTCCCTGACCGTGCTGCCTGTCCCTACCGTGGTCGGCAGGGGAGGGGTGGACGCATGCTCGTACCTGAACGACGCCGTGTGCCTTCGTGGCAGTTGTCGGTATCGCCGGGCCGTGACGTGGGTTGCTGGCGTGCCGTGGCGGGACAGTCCTGATGGAGCAGTGCGATCGGTGCGGCGAGCGTTGGCAGGCAGGCGATCGGTTCTGCGGCCAGTGTGGTGCGCCGATGGCTGGCTGCCCATCCTGCGGCGCGCCGGTCGCGGCGGGTGATCGGTTCTGCCGGTCGTGCGGGCACGCGCTGGCGGATTCGGGTCCCACGGGTCGGTCAGGGGGTCCGCTCGTGCCTCCGGCGCCCGACGTGCCGGGCGAGCGGGGGGCGGCGGGTGCGCCGGTGGCGGAGCGGCGGGTGTGCTCGGTGCTGTTCTGCGATTTTGTGGGGTTCACGCCGTTGTCGGAGTCCCGGGATCCGGAGGCGGTGCGGGAGCTGCTGTCCCGGTACTTCGAGGTGGCCAGGACGGTGATCCGCCGCTACGGCGGCGTGGTGGAGAAGTTCATCGGAGACGCGGTGATGGCAGTGTGGGGCACTCCGGTCGCCGCGGAGGGGGACGCGGAGCGGGCGGTGCGGGCCGGGCTGGACCTGCTGGCGGCGGTCGCGGAGCTCGGCGAGGAGATGGGGGTTGGCGGGCTGGCGGCGCGGGCCGGGGTGGTGACCGGCGAGGTGGCGGTGACGCTGGGCCTGGCGACGGAGGGAATGGTGGCCGGCGACGCGGTGAACACCGCGTCCCGGGTGCAGGCGGCGGCGGCGCCGGGTCAGCTGCTGGCCGATACGGCCACGCAGCGGCTGGCCGGCGGCGGGGTGGGGTTCGAGGACGCGGGGGAGCATGCGCTGAAGGGCAAGGCGGAGCCGATCCAGCTGTGGCGGGCGACCCGGGTGCTGGCAGCGATCGGCGGGGCGCAGCGAATCGACGGGCTGGAGGCGCCGCTGACCGGCCGGGACGCCGAGCTGCGCACGGTGCGGGAGCTGTTTCACGCGGCCAGCGAGCGGCGGATGCCGCGACTCGTGCTGGTGTCGGGGCCGGCCGGGGTGGGCAAGTCGCGGCTGGGCTGGGAGTTCGAGAAGTACACCGACGGGCTCGCCGACAGGGTGTGGTGGCACCGCGGCCGGTGCCTGTCCTACGGCGACGGCGCGGCGTTCTGGGCGCTGGCCGAGATCGTGCGCCAGCGGCTGGGCATCGCCGAGGACGAGCCCGCCGACTCGGCGGCGGACAAGCTGGCCCGCGGGGTGGACCGGGTCATCGCCGACCCGGCCGAGCGCGTGTATGTCGGCCCTCGGCTGGGCCGGCTCCTCGGTGTCACGCCTGCCGGTGATAGCGGGGCGTCGTTGTCGAGGGAGGAGCTGTTCGCCGGGTGGCGGCTGTTCTTCGAGCGGCTGGCCGGCGATGCGCCGGTGGTGCTGGTGGTCGAGGATGCCCAGCACGCCGACGCCGGCCTGCTGGACTTCCTCGACCACCTCATCGACTGGGCCAGAGACCTGCCGATCTACGTACTGGTGCTGGCCCGGCCCGAACTGGAGCTGGCCCGGCCCGGCTTCGGCGCCGGCCGCAACCGGACCACCCTGACCCTCGACCCGCTCGACGGAGCATCCATGGAGCAGCTGGTCGACGCGCTCGTGCCGGGCATGCCGACGGCGGCCCGGGCGAAGGTTACCGGCCACGCGCAGGGCATCCCGCTGTTCGCCGTCGAGACCGTCCGCTCGCTCATCGACCGCGACATCGTCCAGCCGTCCGGCGGCGTCTACATGCTGGTTGGCGACGTCGGCGAGCTGTCGGTGCCCGACAGCCTGCACGCCCTGCTCGCCGCCCGCCTCGACGCGCTCGGCCCGGCTGCCCGCAGGCTGGTCACCGACGCCGCTGTGCTCGGCACCAGCTTCTCCGCCGACGCGCTCATCGCGGTGTCCGGCCGCACCGAAGCAGCAGTCAAGACTTCGCTGGCCGAGCTGGTTCGCCGTGAGGTCCTGGCGGTGTCCGCCGACCCGCTGTCCCCCGAACGCGGCTCCTACCGGTTCGCCCAGGAGATGCTCCGCCAGGTCGCCTACGAGACCCTGTCGCGCCGCGACCGCAAGACCCGCCACCTTGCCGTCGCCGCTTACCTGAGGCAGGCGTTCACCGGCGATGGCGAGGAAGTCGCCGACGTCATCGCCCGGCACTACCTCGACGCGCTCGACGCCGTTCCCGACGAGCCAGACACCATCCACATCCGCGGCCAGGCCATCACGATCCTCGTCCGAGCGGGCGAACGGGCCAGGCGTACCGGTGCCCCTGCCCAGGCTGCCACCAGCTACGCCACCGCCGCCGAACTGGCGGCCCAGGGTATGCCCGCTGCAAGCCACCTGGCAGGTGACAAGGCGACCGGTCTTGATGCCGGAAAGCTCTGGGAGAGCGCCGCCCAGGCTGACTTCGATGCCGGCCACAGCGTAGTCGCGATGAGCCACGCTGGCCGCGCCCGCGACTGCTACCTGCAGCGCGGCGACGCCCGCGCGGCGGCCCGCGCCCAGTCGCTCGCCGGCGAAAGCCTGCGTGCCGCAGGCCGTCACGCCGAGGCCAGGGCGGAGCTCACCGCCGCGCTCGAGGTACTGCGCGCCGAGCCTGACATCGACACCGTGCGCGCGCTAGGTCGGCTGGCGAGCCTGGCGACGTGGTCAGGGTCACCCGACGCGGACCGGCTGACCACCGAGGCACTCATTCTCGGCCAGGCACTCCGCGTCGAGACCAAGGTGCTGATGAACCTCTTCCTGCATCGGGCCATCTGCCTGCTCACGCAAGACCGGCGCCCGGAGGCCGTCGCCTACCTCCGCGAGAATGCCCGGCTGGCTACCCAGGCCGGGGAAACCGTCGATGTCGGCCGGGCACTTCTCAACCTGTCCGACGCGGAGGCTGACACCGACCTGCCGGCTGCTGCCGAAGACGCCCGCACCGCCGCTGGTCACCTGCGCCGGGCCGGCGCCAGCAGATACCTGGCAGTCGCGATCGCCAACCTCGCCCAGGCGCTGCTCATGCTGGGCGACTGGGACGCCGCCGAGGCTGAGCTGATCAAGGCGACGGACAGCGGCGAGTCGGCCGGCCTTGACTACGTCGTGGGCTACCGCGGACTGGTTGCCGGGCTGCGCGGCGACGTCGTGACGGCACGTGCCTGCCTGGATGCGCTCGGGGACCTGCGGGCCAGCGAGGACGCTCAGGACACGGCCATGGTCAGCATCGTGGAGGCCTTCGCCTCGGCCGCGTGCGGTCGGGCTGAGGAGGCACTGCGCAACGCCCGCGTCGTGCTGTCGCTCGCCGACACGCTAGGGATGACGGCCGACAACATCCGCTGGGCCTGGCCGCTCGCCGCGCGTGCCGCCTCGGACCTCGGCGATACCGCCGCTACCTCGGAGCTGCTCGGCATGGTCGATGCCTGCCAGCCAGGCCAGCTCAGCCCGCTGCTGTGGGCCGAGCGTGACCTCGCCCGCGCCCGCCGCGCCGCGCGCGACGGTGCCGACACGGCCAGCGAGTCGTTCGCGACCGCCATCCGCGGCCTGCGCGACCACGGCACGCCCTACCACCTCGCCCACGGCCTGCTCGACCACGCCGGCCACCTCACCAAGGCCGGCGACTCGCAAGCCGCTGCCCGGGCGATTAGCGAAGCCCGCGGGATCGCCGAGAAACTGCGCTGCCAGCCGCTGCTCGACCGGGCCGACCAGCTGGGGGCGCGCCCGCTGCTTTTCCCGCGTAGCGGTTTCGCCGTTTGAAAGAAGCGAGCCGTTAGCATGCTTCTATGCCAGCCGAGCTGGAAATTACCAGTCCGGCCAATCCTCGGGTCAAGCAGCTGGTCGCCCTGCGGCGCCGCCGGGCACGGGATCACGCTGGCGTCACGCTGGTCGAGGGGCGAGCGGAGATCGCGCTCGCGCTCGCGGCCGGGGTGCGGCCGCGCGCGCTCTATTACTGTCCGGTACTCGAGGGCCACGACCGA